>NZ_JAMYLP010000069.1:0-31449 GCF_040318085.1 Mesorhizobium sp. M1322 | reverse complement strand
ACAGGCCCTGCCGATGCAAATCCAGTATCATCATCATCTCCCCGATCTTGATCACCGAAATCCCTCTCCCGACCATCAGGAGAAGCATCAACGATTACGCGCCGCCGGTCTCCCGGAGCGCGCTCCGGAAGACCGGCGGCAGCGCTATACTGGGGAAGATTCAAACGACACTTCTGGGGAGTATTGAGCCGGCATCGACACCAATCCACGCCGATCGCCACCAGCACCGCCTGGCTGGCGATCACGCCTGCCTCGCGAGCCCGCTCGTAGCGCGCGTCCAAAATGAGATACGGATAGCTTTCCTCGAGCCGCTGCGTGAAGAACGCCTTGAGCGCCTCATCCAGCCGCATCGTCGCCTCGCTCACCGTCGAGGCCGAGAAAGAGTGGCCGCACAGTTCCTCCGTCACCGCCTTCACCTTGCGGGTCGAGACGCCCTGCACGTACATCTCGACCAGCGCCGACACCAATGCCTTCTCCGAACGCTGGTAGCGCTCAAACAACTCCGTCGAGAACCGGCCAGCCCGATCCTGCGGGACGCGAAGCTCCAGCACCCCGACCCGCGTCACCAGCTTGCGCTCGTAATAGCCGGACCGGTAACTCGTCCGCTCCGCCGTCCGCTCCCCTTTCTCGGCCCCGATCGCCTCCGTCATCTCGGCTTCAAGAACCTCCTGCACGACACTCTGCAATGCCTGGCGAAAGCCGTCCTCATCCGACAACAGCAACGCTTTCAACTCGCCTCTGCTCAGTCTAACGTCTCGATTGGTCATGGCACTTCCCCTTCCACGGGAATCGGTGATCGCAACGTCACCACCGTGCCATGGCCGCTCGCCCCTCAGAGCAAGCGCCGTTCTCTCTCCAAAACTTTTTGCAGAACCTTCGGCACACTATCCCGGTAAGCCGGACCAAAAGGCTTCAGGTCAGGATCCTCGACAGAGCGACGGTTATGGACTGCGCAGGCCAACGACCCGTGCCCGACCCCAAAAAAAGTTTCCGCTCGTCTTTACGGGCGCGATACAAAGGGCACAGGCTGGACTTGGCTGCCGGGGGCGGGGCTTGTCGACCGCTCGATCGAAAGTGAGAGACGAGGAGGAGAATCACCGACCTGCAGAGCGGCAAGGCGCTCGCCTACCTCCCTGTCAGTCACCGTTAGCCGATGGTTTAGACGAAGATAGTCCGTCCATGTCGGCGTGCGGAATGTCTCGGTCCAAAGGGTCGAGTTCTGAAGATCGCGCTGGAGGGTCCAGTCCCGCGCACCGGCACGGCTCTGAACGCGCCGCCTTTCGCGCATGCAGCTCAGAAATTCCTCGATATTCTCCTCGGGTATCGAGTACTCCACCTTGATCACGATCGGGCCGCTCCTGGGCTTCAAATCGAGGGCCAGTTCTGGTGGCCTGAAGTCGAAGGCCCCTTGATCCGATTCCTCCCATAGGCGGACCGGCAATAGCTTTCCCACAGCTGCAACCAGCAACAGCGCCGCTGCAGCACCTTCCAAAGCCCACGTCAGGGAATAGTTCTGCGCGACAGCACCCCAGATCCAGCTACCCGCTGCCATGCCGCCGTAGGTCAGGGCGTAATAGATCGACAGGGTGCGACCAACGACCCACCTTGGGCTTGCCAACTGCACACACACGTCGGTTCCGGTCCAGGTGACAACCCAGCCTGCGCCAGCGATTGCAAGCGCGATCGCTGCTACGGCCACCGATGATGTGAGAGCCAGTAAAAGGCAACACGTTGCGCAAGCAACGGACGCGAGCGTGATCAATCGATTTTGGGACGTGATGCGTCTGAAGTAGCTATTGCCAATGCCCGCGATGAAGGCGCCTGTGCCGAAGCCGGCCAACAGGACGCCGTAAACAATTGGCCCGCCTGCCAGTTGGTCGCGAACCACGAGGGGGAGCAGAGCAAGGATCGAGATGCTTGACAGCCCGAACAGGGTTGCGCGCACGATCGCCACTCTGATCTCAGAGGAGATTGCCGTGAAGCGCATGCCATCATGAATGGCCGTCGTCATCCGCTCGCGCGGAAGAGGCGAAGAGCGAACTTGCCACTTGGAGCGCAGCACAGCGCTCAACGGGACCAGGTCGGTCAGCGCAGCGAAGGCGAAAGCCGTAAGGGGGCCTAGCAAAGCCAAAATTACACCGCCCAGCGCCGGTCCTATGCTCCGAACCACGTTGTACCCCACCGACATCAGCGTCACTGCAGCGGGTATGTCGCGCTTTTCCAGGATGTCGCCGACCGAGGCGTGCCAGGCTGGATCATTCAAGGCAAAGCCGCATCCCGCCAAGAAACACAGTCCCAAGATCAGCCATGGACTGACAAAGCCCAGTCCAACAGAGAGAGCCAGCGCCGTGGATGCCAGTGCGATCAGGCAATGTCCGGCAAGCATCACGCCGCGGCGGCTGAAGCTGTCTGCAATCGCTCCAGCAAGGATCGACAAGAAGAAGGCGGGCAGTGTCGATGCAGCCTGCACGAGCGCAACCATTAGATCGGAGGCTGAGATCGTTGCCATAAGCCAGCTTATAGCCACGCTCTGCACCAGCCAGCCAAGGCTGGATATCTGCGTGGCCGTCCAGATAGTACGAAAGACTGGGTTCCGAAGCGGGGCAAGCGCCGGTGGAACGGCCGGATGAGACTCTTCGCGCTGCATACGTTTTTTGCCTTCGACCAGCCGATTGTTAACTCGCTGTTGAGAATGGAGCGGTGCATCCCAGGCATGACCCAGCACTCGCTTCCTATTTGCAGCTATCACTCGGGTACCGAGTCAAATCGGTTGAAGCCCCCAAGGTTTTAATGTGAGTAACTCTCAGCAAAAAAGAACGCCCAGCAGGAGCCGGAGCTCGCTGCCGGGCGGGTGCGCCTTGGGAGGTGGCGTACTTGGAATCCTTGGTAACCTTGTAAGATGGCACCACGATTGTAGCGCACTCAATCTACCGATCGACGCGAATGATGCTCCATCAACGCAGGAGTTCGGCGTGGGAGGCCCCGCAGGTGCATAAAAGCAATGGGCGAGCGCCATTATGCGTGTCCGGACATCGTCGGGAATGCGGCTCCAGATGCGGCCCGGGGCATCGGTCGGGAAGGGGCTAAAGATTGCTAGCGCGCCCTAGGCCACAACCGTGCCGTTTCAGAACCGAGCGTCGACGAAGTGTGCCAGTTGGGCTCCCACCTTATAGTAGGCTTCCTTGAGCGCCCGGAAAGTGGCGGTTTCCGGGGTAGTGAAGGGAAGGGGCAGATCCGCGTCTCCGACATTCCCGAGAACATGGTCGGCCAGCACACGCCCAAAGACCGTGGCTGGCGAAATTCCACGGCCGTTATAGCCGCAGATGCTGACTACATTCGATGCGAAGCGGTGAAAACGAGGCAGGTGGTCATTTGTTGTCCCAATCATGCCATACCACTCGGCTTCGAATTCAACCGCCCCGATCTGCGGAAAGAGCTTGCGAATAGCACGCCTAGCCCATGCTCGGTGAATCCCGGCACCCGTGCCCCCGAGCGCGCCTATACTGCCGAAAACCAACCGTCCCTCTTTGTCCAGCCGAAACGAACTCAAGATCTTCTTCGTATCCCAGCAGCCCTCGCGGTTGGGAAGAATCGACTTCTGTAGTTTGTCCGAAAGCGGGCGGGTTGCCACATTGAAATAAGGAAGATGTACCTGCTCATACCTAAGCTCTTGCCAAGGCGCTTTGGTGTAAGCGTCCGTTGCAACTACGATCCAGTCCGCCTCGACCGATCCGCTCGATGTGCGCACCGTCCACCTACCGTTTGATCGCTCGGTCGCGGTGACCCCACTTGAACTATATACCTTGGCTCCTGCAGAGATAGCAGAGCGTGCAAGTCCTCGTACATAACCGAGTGGCTGGATAGTTCCCGCGCGCAGGTCGAGAAGTGAGCCGGAATAGGCTGTTGTACCAATATGTGCCACCGTCTCCTCTGCATTGAGGAGCTTCACGGGCGCGCCCCGTTTCTGCCACTGCCGCTCACGTTCCCGGAGCTCATTTAGTCCCGCTTCCCCGACCGCGCAATGAAGCGTACCGTTCCTCACTGCCTGGCAGTCGATGGCATGCTTTTCGATCAGAGACCAAACTTCGGCAGGCCCATTACCGAGAAGTTGGAGCACGTCTTCACCGAAAGGTGCCCCTAGACTAGATTTCACATCCTCCGGCTTCATCCATAGGCCGGCATTGACTAAGCCAGCATTGCGCCCCGAGGCGCCAAAGCCAATCTCCACCGCCTCAAGCACACTGACGTTTACACCGGCTTCCGCCAGGTGCAATGCGGTCGAAAGTCCTGTGTATCCGGCGCCAACTACGACTACATCTTGCTTATGGGCGTATCGGAGAATGCTTGTACGTGGAGCCGCTGGCGCGGTTCGCTCCCAGAGCCCATGGGAACGACTGTTATTTAGCATGATCATCCTTTCATACTCTCACTCACACGGATTGGCCCTGTCGACAAAACGCTACGTGATGGCAAGTTGTGGTTCGTTGCGGGACTCTCAGAGAGATGGGCATGCACGAGGGGGCGCAGGGTCGTCCAGCCCACTAGTTCGGCTGCATCAAGAAATTTCGCGCGGAGTCACAGAGGACGACAGCCCCTATCGACAGCGCCCGCTCGTCGACCCGGAACCGCGGATGGTGGAGCGGGTGGACCGCACCGAGTTCCTCGTTGCGAATGCCCAGCCTAAAATAGACCGAGGGGCACTTCTCGCTGTAGAAGGCGAAATCGTCGGCGGCCGTCCAGCCCGGCGCGCTCAGCATGTTGTCCTGCCCCAAAAGGCCGGCACCGGTTCGGCGGATGATCTCTACCATGTCCGGGTCGTTGATGACCGGTGGTTCGCCACGCCTCAGGTCCACCTCGGCACTGGCGTTATGGCTGGAAGCCACGCCTTCTACAATCTGACGCAGCCTCTTCCAAGCATGCTGGCGGGTCGCTTCATGCCCGCTGCGGATCGTACCCTTCAGCCTGGCCTCGGCGGCGATCACATTGTAGGCGCCGCCGCCTTCGATGCCAGTGATGGAGACGACCAACGGGTCATACGGATCGATCTCGCGCGACACGATTTTCTGCAACTCCGTCACCATCGAGCAGGCGACGGCGATGGCGTCGACGCCTTCGGACGGTTTTGCGGCGTGCGCGGAATTCCCGGTGACGGTGATGTCGAAATTATCGCACGCAAGCGTATACGGCCCCGCGCCGACCGCGATCTTTCCGGTCGCGGTATAAGGATCGACATGGATGCCGATCGCCGCGTCGACGTCGTCCAGCAGCCCTTCTTCGATGACCCGGCGGCCGCCGAGCGGCTCCGCCTCCTCGGCGGGCTGGAAGATAATGCGAACGGTACCGCTGAACGATTGCTTCTGGCGCTCCAGGAGAACGCTGGCAGCGTAGCCCATTGCGGCGTGAGCGTCATGGCCGCAGGCATGCATGATGCCCGGGCGCTCGGAGCTGAACGGCGCGCCCGACGCTTCCGTGATCGGCAGCGCGTCGATGTCGGCGCGGATGACGACCATGCGATTCGAGGGACCGGCCGCACCGACGACATCGACGGCGAGACCGAAGCCGGCCACGGGTCTGATGCCGCTCAATCCGGCGTCTTCGAGCACCTCTCTCAGATAGGTCTGCGTCTCGCTCTCTTCGTTCGAGAGCTCCGGGTTGCGGTGGAGGTGGCGGCGGATCTCGATCATCCGGCGTTCCAGCGCGAAATCCATCAATCCACAGCCAGCTTCAGCGTTTGACATGGATCTCTCGCGGGAAGCTGGTCAGCGTTTCGCAGCCGTCGGCGGTGACGAGGATCGTTTCGCTCATTTCAATCCCCCAGCCGTCCATCCACATGCCGAGGATGGAATGAAGGACGTTGCCCGGCTTCAGGATTGTCTTGTCGCCCTGGCGCAGGCTGATCGTGTGTTCGCCCCAGTCCGGCGGATAGGCGGCGCCGATCGAATAGCCGATGCGGGACTCCTTCTTCAGGCCGTAGCGCTGGATAACCTTCCGCCAACTCGCCTCGACGTCTTCCGCCAAGACGCCAGGCCTGATCGTCTCAAGCACAGCCTCTATGCCTTCGAGCACGGCCTTGCCCGTGTCGCTGACCTTGGCGGGAATGGCACCCAGCTGAAGCGTCCTCGCCAGACCGGCGGCGTAGCGGCGGACGACACCGGCGAGTTCGAGCGCGATGGTTTCGTTGTCGCCAAAGCGTCGGTCGCTCCACATGATATGCGGCGCCGAGGCATTTTCGCCACCCAGTATGGTCGGCGGCAGGGCGGTGATGTCGCCAGCAAAATCCGGCGAGCCGGCTATCTGGGCGGCCTGGATTTTCGCGATGGCGTCGCACTCGCGCACGCCTGGCGCAATCACCTCATAGGCCGCGGTGACCGCAGCCTCGGCAAGGCGCGAGGCTTTGCGAAGGTAGCCGATCTCGGCGTCCGACTTGACGCTGCGGATCCAGTTAACCAGAAGGTCGGCGTCCTGGAAGATTGCATTGGGCAGGCCCGCGGTCAGCCGCGCATGCGCCTTCGGCGAATAGTAATAGGCCTCGAGCTCGATGCCGATGTTGCCACGCCCCCACCCCTTCTTCTCGATCCAGCCGGCAATCCAGTCCATTGGATGGCGGTCAGGCCGCTGGACGTGATCTTCTGGGAAGCCGACAATATTCTCGGGCTTCATCCATGCCGTCAGCCGCCCGCCAGCGGCATCCATGGCGCGCCCGATCCAAACGGGCTCCTCGTCCGCAAGCGGTATCAGCACCAGTTGCGGCGTGTAGAACGACCATCCGTCATAGCCGGTGATGTAATGCTGGTTAGCGACGTCGTTGACGATCAGCAGATCGAGGTTGCGGCGCGCCATTTCGGCGCGGATGGTGGAAAGCCTGATCCGGTATTCGGCCAGGTGGAAGGGCAATGCGATCATATCGAAATCATCCTATTCTATCGCGTCCGAGTGTCTTCACCTCCCGCCAGTGCTAGTAAGCGGACGGAACCGAGCCGATTTGCAACAGGACAATCGACAAGACCTGATCGAAGGCGGAACTCCTTCGAATGCCCTTCCTCGGCTGGTATGCTGAGGCCATTCAGCAAAAGGAGCGCCATAGCCGATCTTGGTCGAACGCGGCGCTCCGCTAGTGGCAGTTAGGCATTCTTTCGTTACTTAGCCTCCGATCGATTTGCCGGCCTCTCTTTTCCTCTGTGCGGCACGATCTTATTCTCTTTCGTCGGCAAACTGGTAATCGTGACTGATGCGGTGCGCATCCGTAAGCGTCGCGGTACGCTTTTGAGAAGTGCGATGCAGAGACAAAGCCGCAAGCCATCGCAATTTCAACGACCGGCAGGCGCGAGCTGATGAGTAGCAGGTGGGCACGTTCCAGACGAAGATCCAAATAATAGCGGCTTGGAGAACATCCCAATTCTCGCCTAAAAAGCCGCTCGATCTGACGGCGGGATAGGCCGGCTGACTCCACAATGTCGTCTAGCAGCAATGGCTCCGTGAGGTTTGACTCCATCTGCTCGATTACCTTGATGACTGCCTGATGGTTTGGTTGCACTCGAGAATGAAGAGGTAAACGTTGGCGGTCACCGGCGGAACGGGTCCGCCACACGATAGCTTTTTCGCAGATACGGTTGGCGACTATCGTCCCATGCTGGCCGTCAACCAAATCCAGGAACATGTCGAAGGGGGCGTCCCCCCCGGCGCAAGTATATAGATCCCCGTCCCGCTCGAAGGCGGTTTGAGTGGCTACCACACCTAAGAATCGCTCGGAGAATATAGGAAATTGCTCCCAGTGAACCGCGCAACGCCGCCCTTCTGCAAGCCCCGCCCGAGCAAGCACAATCGTACCGCTACTTATCCCAACCAGGCTGCCCCGGCGGTTGCGACACTCTCGCAGCCAGGCATCAAGCTGTTTGTGCGGACTCGGAGCATTGCGGCCGCCGACGACCACGACAGCCGGTGCTGAGATCGATCGACGAGTTCTTTCACGTTCGAAGGACAACGAAGAATCGGCACAAACTAACAACCCGCAACTCGAGGCAGCAGGTTGCCCATCATCCGAAATGACCTGCCAGCTATACACGTCCCGGCCCAACACCTCGTTGGCGAGCCTCAGCGCTTCTACTGCCGATGAGAAAGCCTGGAGTGAAAAAGCCGGCAGGAGGTAAAAGCAAAAATTTCCGCATGTGGACGGTAAGTCTAGCATCCCGGTTGGTTCCTTTCCCGTATTCGACAGGTCCCTAGCGAAAGCCTGCTGTCTGCCGGTCCGAGGCGATCGCTTCAGGTTCCGAGCTAGGCTCTGCTCTCACTTTTGGGCGCTTTCGGAGCTGGCCCGTTGCGGTCGGGCCCATGATTCTCCCGACAAGTGTCACTCGACCCGGTGAACCGCACCGTGGAGCGGGCCAAGCCGCGCCTGTTGAAGGATCGGGCAGATCTTCAGCGCGTGTTGGCACCGCGATGTCGTCCGTCTAGATGTTAAGCCCGTCTCGCGTGAGCTCGTCCATGACGAAGCGCACTGAGCTTTCAGCGATGCCAACGATTTCTTCGACTTCAGATTTGGTTGTCACCAGCGGCGGAGCGAAGCCCAGGATATCGCCGTGCGGCATGGCCCGAGCGATAAGACCGCGTTCACGCGCTGCCTTGGAAATTCGCGCGCCAACCTTGAGTGTCGGATCAAAACGCGTCCTGTTGTCTCGATCGGCCACAAACTCGATTGCGCCCATAAGACCAACGCCGCGCAGTTCGCCAACGATCGGCAATTGCGCGAATTTCTCCTTCAGCTGCGCTTGGAAGAATGCACCGACCTCGCGAGCGTTCCCCGGAAGGTCTTCTTTCTCGACGATGTCCAGCACCGCGTTGGCCGCGGCAGCCCCGATCGGATGACCTGAATAGGTGTAACCGTGCGAGAATGCGCCGACCTTGTCCGCCCCGTCCTCCAGGACCTCGTAGACCTTTTCACCGACGAGTGCCGCGGAAAGTGGGAAATAGGCCGAAGTCAGACCCTTTGCGATCGTGATGAGGTCTGGCTCGATGCCGTAGTGCTGCGAGCCGAACATGGAGCCAGTCCGACCAAAGCCGGTTATGACTTCATCTGCAATAAGCAGCACATCGTGCTTTTTGAGCACGGCCTGGATTGCTTCCCAGTAGCCTTCCGGCGGAGGCGTGATACCGCCGGTGCCGAGCACCGGCTCGCCGATGAAGGCGCCAACATTGTCCGGGCCCAGGCGTTCGATCAGCTGATCAAGTTCCTCGGCGCGCCGCGCTGAAAATTCGCGTTCGGACTCGCCTGGGTTCGCGCCCCAGTAGTGATGTGGAACACCGGTGTGAACGATCTGCGGGAGCGGCAGGTCCATATGGTCGTGATAGAAGCTCATCCCCGTCATCGAGCCGGACACGACGCTGCACCCGTGATAGCCGCGTTCACGCGAGATGATCTTCTTCTTGTTCGGCTTGCCACGCAGATTGTTGTAGTACCAAACAAGCTTGGCCTGGGTCTCGTTTGCATCCGAGCCTGACATGCCGTAGAAGACCTTGCTCATCTTGCCCGGCGCCATCTTTACGAGGCGATCGGAAAGGATCGCGAGCTCGTCCGTCGTGTGGGCAGCGTAGGAATGGTAGTAGGCCAGACGGAAAGCCTGGCGGGAAATCGCTTCGGCGACTTCGGTGCGGCCGTACCCGACGTTGACGCAATAAAGACCGGCGAACCCGTCGATCAGCTGGTTGCCATGCGCATCTTGGATGCGAATGCCTTTGCCCGTCTCGACGATGGTCGGATCACCGAGCTTGCCGGTGGCAAAATCCTTGAGCTGCGTGAAAGGATGCAGGACAGCATTTCTATCCTTTTCGCTGATATCCTCAATGTTGATAGTCATACGGCTTTCCTTTCAGTCTGCGATGTTACCGATGCACACGTATTTGGGTTCGAGATATTCGGCGAGACCATGTCTTGAGCCCTCGCGGCCGAGGCCAGATTGCTTCCATCCGCCGAAGGGTATGGGAGCGCCGGTGAATTTCGGGGTGTTGACGGCGACCATGCCATACTCCAATTGGTCGGTCAGCCGCATGGCGCGGTTCAGATCTCTTGTGTAAACGTAAGCCGCAAGGCCCATTTCCGAGTTGTTGGCTCGCGCAATCACCTCCGCCTCTTTATCGAACGGAAGGACTGCAGCCACCGGCCCAAAGGTCTCTTCCTTGGCGATCAGCATGTCATCCGTGACGTCGGCGAGAACAGTCGGGGTCACGAAATTGCCCCCGAGCGGACTGTCCTGTCCGCCAACAACGATGCGGGCTCCGGCACGAAGAGCTTCGGAAACCTGTCGCCTGCACTTTTCCGTTATAGATGGTTTGGTCATTGGGCCAATGTCGACACCGGGCTCGAATCCGTGCCCGACTTTCAGTTTACTGGTGGCCTTCGCGAATTCTTCCACAAAGCGCTGATAGCTTCCCCGCTGGACATAGATCCTATTGGCTGCCAGGCAATCCTGACCGGATGTGGCGAATTTGGCTGCCATGCATCCAGCCACGGCGGTCTCCAACGGTGCGTCATCAAAAATAATAAAAGGAGCATTGCCGCCAAGCTCAAGTGACGCCTTTTTCAGGGTTTTTGCGGACTGCTCGAGCAGGATCCGGCCGACCTCGGTCGAGCCCGTGAGGGAGAATGCCCGCACATCGCTATGATCCAACAGCCGTTTTGCGAGCGGGGCAGCCTCTCCCGTGATCACTTGAAACACGCCGGCGGGGACTCCTGCGTCCTCGGCAAGACGGGCAAGCGCCAGAGCTGACAAAGGCGTTTCCGGGGCGGGCTTGACAATCATGGTGCAGCCGGCAGCCAGCGCGGCTCCTGCCTTCCTGGTGATCATCGCCGACGGAAAGTTCCAAGGGGTGATAGCGACTGTCACTCCGACCGGCTGCATCTGCACAGAGAGTCGGCTGCCCCTAAGATGGCTCGGGATGGTCTCGCCATATGCCCGCTCGCCCTCCGCTGCAAACCAGTCAAGAAAGCTAGCGGCATAGGAAATCTCACCGCGCGCCTCGGTCAATGGCTTGCCTTGCTCGGCGGTCATGATGGCGGCAAGGTCTTCCGCATTCTCGCGCATACCTGCGGCCCATTTCCGCAGGTATGCGCCCCGTTCCGAAGGCACTACATCGCGCCAGCTCACGAAAGCGTTTTTTGCGGCGGAAACAGCGTCGTCGACATCCGAGCGTTCGCATGCCGATACATGTGCGACTTCTTCGCCGGTCGCCGGATCGACCACCGAGATTGTTTCAACCTTGGAGAGCCAAGCGCCATTCACATAGGCGCATTTTTGCAGAAGGTCCTGCCGTTTGAGCCTCTTTAATGCGGCGGTTGCTGAACCTTTCATCTGTAACTCCAAATCAACTGTTCATTTCCGTCAACCTAGCCCCGCAACTGCGGTGATTGGCAGCGCGATGTGGCGCCGCCAGGGCGTTCTCCTGCGAATAATGCCGTTCTGCTGAGTTTTTCTCCGTCTTCTCTCTTTCTGCTTTGTTCTATCGTCATCGAGGAAAAGGACCCTGTTTGGCGAGCTCAATATGCGAAGGGCATCAATAGAGCCGGCTCCGCCATGGAGACGATGGACACGATCAAGATGAGCCGGCCAACCTCCTCAACATCGGCGGCGGCGCCTCGCCCGAGCGGGGCGAAATCGATCAGCGGCGTGCTCGGTGACAAGAATTTTGAGACCATTCATCGTCAACATGTTCGCCGGCACCAACCGCTGCGACTGAGTCGCCGAGGCGATCCGCGAGGTCAGCGTCAAGCGTGCCGTGGTGGTTCGGCTCTCCGGCACCAAGGTCGAGTAAGGGCGCCTCGTCCTCGCCGACCCCGGCGAAGCGGTAACTGCCGCGAAGACATTCGCCGAAGCCGCCGAAAAGGCCGTCGCCGCCCGGCGCGCCGAGGGAGGTCCAAAAAGAGCAATTCTGCTCAACCGCAGCAGCGGTCATCCTCCAAGGCTTCACCGGCAAGATCGGCAGCTTCCATGCCGAGGACATAGAGCGCTACCGCACCAAGCTCGTCGGCGGCGTGACGCCAGGCAACGATAGCCAGACGCCTCTCGGCCTGCCCGTCTTCAACACCTGTAAAGGGGCCGCGGTGCACGAGCCCCGCGCTGGACCAGCATCGTATTCGCGCCGCGGCCCTTCGCCGCCGATTCGATCATGGAAGCGGCGGATGCCGACACAAACCTTTGCGTCTGCATCACCTTGCAGGACATGATGCAGGTCAAGCGCTTATATGCGCCCTTATTGCTTCGAGGACCGCGTGCGGCTAGTCGGGACGAACTGCGCCGGCGTCATCATGCACGGACGGCGCTGATGGGCATCATGCCGGGCAGTATCTATTTTCCCGGCCGTGTCGGCATCGGCGGCCACTCCAAGACGCCCAGCTATGGACGGCTTCGCAGATGAAGGCGCTCGGCATCGGCGTGCCGACCGACTAGCGTCGGCATTAGCGGCGAGACTATCAACGGCCCGTCCTTCAAGGACATGCTGAAGCTGCTCGGACACGGCGCTGAGCCTTCTAGACCACGAAGCTAAGCTGCGGGCAAGGTCACAAAAACGCAGGTTTTCTGCGACCGCACAGCCAGGTCCTCGCGAAGCAGTGCCCTGAAGCATGCTAGGTTGCCGTCCAGTACGGATAGGCATGGAACGAATGCTTAGTCCGGTCAACCACCCACTGCAGAGGACCTTACGAAATGGACTATGACAAACCCTTCCTGCCTGCGGAGTATCGACGCCGTGTTCATGACGTCAAGACACGGATGGAGGAAGCAGGTCTAGACCTGCTGATCTGCCAAGATCCCGCCAACATGTGCTGGCTGACCGGCTATGACGCCTGGTCCTTCTACACGCCTCAAGTGGTCCTGCTGCACCTCCAATCGGAAACGCCGATGTGGATCGGACGGCTGGTGGACGTAAACGGTGCTCGAGCTACGACAGACCTGCCTTCTGAGAACATCATCAATTTCTCAGATGACCGACTCCATCATGTGGAACTGCATCCCTACGATGAAGTCAGCGAAATCATAAAATCACGCGGATGGGGATCTGATCGGATAGGAGTTGAGCTTGATGCGCATTTCTACACTGCGCGAGCGCACCAGCACCTTGTTAAAGGTCTTCCAAATGCAAAGTTCTCCGACAACCTCGGACTCGTTAATTGGGCGAGACTCGTTAAATCTGACGCTGAACTCGTCTATATGAGGGAAGCGGGCCGGATTGTCAGCTACGTTATGCGCACGGCGATCGAAAATCTAAAGCCTGGAGTGCCGGAATACGAAATTGCCGCTCAGATTTACGCCTCTCAAACAAGAGGTATTGACGGAAAATACGGTGACTATGCCAGCCTTTGCCCGTTGATTCAGGTTGGCGAAAAAACGAACGCTCCGCACCTCACGTGGTCGGATAAACCGTTGCCTTCAACGGGGCTCGTTCTCTTGGAGATTGGCGCAGCGAGACGCCATTATCATGCGCCGCTGACGCGTACCATTTACATGGGAAAGCCACCTAAGGAGGTCAGACATCTCGCCAATGCCATTGTGGAAGGTGGCGATGCTGTACTCGAAATGGCGAAGCCGGGTGTAGTCGTCGACGAGCTGAATGCCGTCTGGCATAGTGTCCTTAACCGGCACGGGTACATCAAAAAAGGCCGTTCCGGCTACTCAATCGGCATGAATTTTCCGCCGGACTGGGGCGAACGTACGGTGAGCATTCGCGCTGGCGAAAGGACTGTGCTCCAGGCGGGCATGTGCTTCCATTTCCAATCAGGGGTGAGACCTGCTGCCTTCGGAGCCGCAATATCGGAGTCGTTTGTTGTTACCGAAAAAGGTGGCGAGCGGCTAGCTGATGTTGCCCGCGAGTTGATTGTCGTGGACTAAGCGGAAGCTTTAGTATTTGTCTACTCAGCCGGATTGGGAAGGTGCACCGATGTGCTTCGCTTCCCAATCCCTGCCCTACCATCTCACCGCAGTGTCTTCGCCGGTGGATCACCGGAGTGCCAGCCGCGCTGTTCATCGCCGTCGACCTGTCCACTAAGCTCTGCGGGAAGGCGAGTCGAAGACCCCGAATGATTGCCTGCGCGGACCTAGCCCGTCTAGCTTGAACGGACAAACGGGTGCATTTGTAGCTGGAGACAGTCGTCGCTTCACGACAGGCCGACTGTCGGGAATATGTGCGCAAGGCAGCTTCGTTATCTCCTGTCAAAGCTTCCACTTGAAGACGAGTGCGTTGGGTGTTGGTATCAAACCGCTCACGCGGCGGTCTGCTCGACCGCTTCATTCCCTCGGCTGCTCCATCTCCCTGGTGCCGCCGGCCAAGGTGCCCAGCGCTATTAAGATGGCCTTTTGTGCACGAGACCTTCATCTCTGATCTGCACCCAGATCGGTCAACGAAAAAGCAAATGCGGACCGCACGGTGCTGCTATTGCGCCACCTGCAAGACCGCGTCGGCAACTACCCACATCAGGTTCGGCGACGAGGCCGTAGAGGCAGTGGGTGCATAGATATTCCGGAGGCTCATGCGCATACACGGGGATGTTCTTGTCGAAATCTGCCAAGCGGCGAGGCGATTCCCAGCCGTGAGCGTCAAGGGCCGCCATCGGAGAGACGGTGCAGGTTACGATCTGCGACTCCGACACGCGGTGCAAGTGTTCGCAATCGCACCAATACAGGGTTCGTTGGCGTCGCACCGCCTCGCGAGCGCAATAATTCCGCGCTGAACTTGAGAAATACGCAGAACGACACCGTTTTGAGCCCCAATTAGCACGATCTCCGCGAGCCTCGCCCCTTAGTCTGTTGGGAAAAGACTGACTATGGATCGTATGCCGGAAATGCGCGGAAGCGCTGCCACAGACGGTCAAACTTGCGTTGTCGAAACAGCTTGACGCTGCCATCTCCGAGTGAAACCGAACAAGGATACATATGATTACCAATCAGCCCTTCCGTCCTCGTGAAGTACCCACTCGCCACCACGAAATTCTCATAGTTGGTGGAGGCATCGCCGGAGCGAGTGTTGCCTTTCATCTTGCAAAGAACGGCAAAAAGGACATCGCGCTTTTAGAGCGCAACACTCTTACGTCCGGCACGACTTGGCACGCTGCTGGTTTGATCATGCAGACGCGTGGCACTCATGCGCTGACAGAGATCGCAAAATATAATGCAGAACTCTACTCCGCTCTGGAGGCCGAGACCGGGCAAGCTACCGGATTCAAGCGAAATGGCACGCTTGGGGTCGCCAGAACCAAAGAGCGTCTATACGAAACTGCACGCAATGCCTCAATCGCCAAAAGTTTTGGCCTTGAGGCCAATATGATCTCGCCGAGCGAGGCGAAAAAGCTCTATCCAGCCCTCAACGCGTCAATCATCGAAGGTGCAGTCTTTATCCCTGGAGACGGTCAAACCAATCCTGTCGACACATGCATGGCGTTAGCTATCGGCGCCAAGAAGAACGGTGTGAAAATCGTTGAAAACGCCGAAGTCACAGACGTTTGGCGAACACCAGACGGCCAATACCAAGTTCGGACAAACGACGGGGTCGTAGAGGCTGAGGTTCTCGTGCTCGCGTGTGGACTTTGGACCAGAGACCTTGCTTCCAAGTTAGGTGCGCGAATTCCGATCTACGCGGCAGAGCACTTTTATGTAGTGACCGACGCGATGGAGTTTGTGACGCCCACCTTACCTGTGCTGCGCGACACCGACGGCCATGTATATCTGAAAGAAGACACAGGAAAGCTCCTGGTGGGAGCCTTCGAGCCCTGGGGCAAACCTTTGCCGATGGGGAAGCTTCCGAAGGAAACGGCCTTCATCGAGCTCTGCGAAGACTGGGAGCACTTTGAACTGCCGATGACGAAGGCGATAGAGATTGTTCCTGATCTCGCGAACGCCGGCATTGCCAAGTTTTTCAACGGTCCTGAAAGTTTCACCCCCGACCTTCTGTTCATGATCGGTGAAGTTCCCGGATTGAAAAATCTTTTCGTTTCGACCGGTTATAATTCAGAGGGCATTGAATACGGGGCGGGAGCGGGGCGAGCACTGGCAGAGTGGATCATTGCCGGCGAGCCACAGATGGATACGAGCTTCGTCGATGTCGCCCGATTTCATCCCTTTCAGATCAATAATACATATTTGCACGATCGCACGGCCGAAGTGTTGGGCCTTCACTACAAGATGCACTGGCCGAACTACCAACTTGAGACCTCTCGCGGGGTGCGCAAAAGCGTATTACACGACCGGTGGGCGAAGCTTGGAGCTAGCTTCGGCGAAGGCATGGGCTGGGAGCGCCCTATGTGGTTCGCGGGGGAGGGAGGACAGACGGAGAACGTCTATTCCTATGAGGAGCCGAATTGGTTTAAGTATACCAGTCAAGAATGCCATGCCGCTCGGAACGATGCGATTCTTTTAGACCAGAGCTCGTTCGGAAAACATCTAATTCAGGGCCGCGACGCCTGTCGTTTCCTTCAGTGGCTTTGCGCGGGTAATGTAGATGTGCCGGTGGGGAAACTGGTTTATACCCATATGCTTAATCAAAAAGGCGGGATTGAAACAGATATTACAGTAAATCGCTTGTTGGAGACTGAATTTTTGATCATCTCATCTGCGACGGTCCATCCGCGGGATAAAGCTTGGATTGCAAAACATATCACAGATGAGTGGAACGTCACGATCACTGATGTCACGTCGGCCTACGCGGTGCTATCGTTGCAAGGGCCGAAGTCGCGCGAGATTCTATCTAAGGTTACTGATACGAATCTTGCGAACGTAGCCTTTCCATTTGCGACCAGTCAGGAAGTCGACATTGGGTACGCTCGGGTGATAGCTAACAGACTAACATATGTCGGGGAACTTGGTTGGGAGCTTCATATTCCGACTGAAATGGCTCAGCATGTCTTTGATGTTGTGTGGGAAGCAGGGCGAGCGTTTGGTCTTAGGCCTGCAGGGTACCACGCGCTCGAACATCTGCGGTCTGAACGCGCATACCGAGAATACCAGCTCGATCTTACTCCAGTGGACACGTTGCTTGAGGCGGGCCTTGGATTTACAGTTGACTGGGATAAAAAATGTGGCTTTCTCGGAAGGGACGCCCTGAAAGCCCAAAAAGACGCGATGCCCCTGAAAAAACGACTGGTATCATTCAAGCTTCGTGATCCGAAACCTGTTCTCTTTCACGAAGAGCTTATCCGCTGCGACGGAAGGATCGTGGGCTATATTTCGTCTGGCGTGAAGAGTTTTACAATCGGAACCTCAATCGGACTGGGATATGTAAACCATCTCGCCGGTGTCACGAAGGAGTTGATCGAAAACAGCCGGTGGGAAATCGAGATCGCCGGCAAACTCTATGAATCCGATGCGTCCCTCGGGGCGTTTTTCGATCCAAATGGGGATCGGGCTAAGCAATAGGTTGTGCGCCACACTCTCGCCGAGGGGGAACGGCCGAGCAACGCGATTTCGAACCTCGTCGTGTTGCCATAGCCCCAATGCCGGGCGGATCCGCTCCGCAACTACTTTCAAAGCCTGATAGGCTCACTCTCGCTATGGCCTACTGGACCGCTCAGCCGCGCAGGCGGACCTTATCACGAGGCTTGGACCATCTCCGGGTGGAAGCTTCCAACTGACATGCACCTCCGGCCGGCTGCGCCAGCGAAATGACTGAGGTAATCATCGTGACGAACGCTCCACAAATCGAGCGCATTGAGAAAGATCCGCTTGGCCCTGTAAGCATCCCGGTCGATGCTTATTACGGTCCTCGCACGGCACGGGGCATCGCCAACTTCCCCATTTCGGGAATTAGAAATCAGCCAGTTTCCGAACTTCATCAAGGCGCTTGCCTATGTTAAAATGTCAGCGGCACGCGCCAACGCCGCGCTCGGCGATCTCGATGAACAAAAGGCCGATGTCATCTGCCAAGTCTGCGAGGAAATCGCGGCGGGCAGGCACCTTGGCGAATTCCCGCTCGATGTGTTTCAGGGCGGCGCCGGGACCTCGACCAACATGAACATCATCGAGGTCATCGCCAACCGCGGCTTGGAGATCATGGGACTGCCACGGGGAAAAAACGACCAGCTGCATCCCAACAATGAGGTGAACTTCGCTCAATCGACAAACGACGTTTATCCGACGGCGATCCGCCTTGCGATCCTTCTTTCACGCGGGGCGTTGCAGCGAGCTTTGGAGCAGCTCGCGGGCGAGTTGGAGGCCAAGGCCGAGAGCTTTTCGGACGTGGTCAAGCTTGGCCGGACGCAGTTGCAGGACGCGGTTCCGATGACGCTGGGTCAGGAATTTCAGGCTTTCGCGACGACGCTGCGCGAAGATGTGGCCCGTATCGGCGAGATTGCCTCTTTGTTCTATGAGATCAGCCTCGGTGGCACGGCGATAGGTACGGGCATCAATACGAATCCCGACTATCAGGCGGCAGCTGTCGCGGAGTTGCACGCGATTTCTGGCGTGCCGGTCGTCTCGGCGGGTAATCTGATCGAGGCGTGTTGGGATACCGGCGCCTTCGTGCTCTTTTCTGGAATGTTGAAGCGCACGGCCACGAAACTTTCGAAGATCTGTAACGATCTGCGGCTGCTATCCAGCGGCCCTCGTGGCGGCCTGAACGAAATCAATTTGCCAGCTCTTCAGCCCGGCTCCTCGATCATGCCCGGAAAGGTCAATCCAGAGGTGCCGGAGATGGTCAACCAGGTCGCCTTCCAGATCATCGGTTACGATCTCACAATCACTCTCGCCTCCGAAGCGGGGCAGCTGCAGTTGAACGCGATGGAGCCGGTCATCGCCTACAACATACTGCATTCGCTGGAGCTTTTGACGAATGCCGTCGATGTGCTGCGCACGAAGTGCATCGTAGGCATTACTGCCAATGCTGGTACTTGCCGAAAACATCTCGAAGCCAGTACAGCCGTCGCAACAGCACTGACGCCTGCGATCGGCTACGAGCGGGCAGCGGAGCTTGCGAAGGAGGTCCTTGCCTCCGGCAAAACCATCCGCGAAGTCTTGGCCGAACAGCCGGACCTTTCGGAGGATCTAATTGCGCAAACCGCCGATCCACACCTTTTGACCCGGCCAACCCGATCACGATTGGCATCTTAAATAGCAGGCCGAAGATTGATCGATTCATTTGCGCAGCGGCGCTGCTGGTCGGGTCGGTAACCGACGGTCTTTTTGTCGGCGAGCCGTGATATAACATCTGCGGACCAGGGGGATCACCGACGGGGCGGTCGGGCGGTCCCAGTCTTGTGAAGATGGAAAAGCCGCTAGACCGCTCAGAGGTGGTGCGGGGGCATAAGGTGGAATCGAAGGACGATCCAGCATGAAGACACGCAGGCGGTTTCCGGCCGAGTTCAAGGTTGCGGCGTGATGACGAAGCTGCACGACAAAAATCGGCCAGCTCGCCGTCGAGCGGTTCGATCTTGCGCGAACGTAGTCCCGCGAACCCGATGTTACCGCCGGGCTTCGCGGCTATCCCTGTATGATCGCGTCGGACAGTCCCTAGTAAATAAGCATAATCTTTTGGTAGATTTCGACCGCTTTGGCTAGCTGATCTATCTCCACGAACTCATTGGGGGTATGGGCCTGATTGATACTGCCTGGGCCGAGAATAACGCAGGGAATTCCTGCCAACGAGAGCTGGCTTGCATCCGTGCCATAAGGCACCCCGACGTGCTTGCCCGTTCCGGCAACTTCAGCACACGCCTTAGCCGCCACTGCGGCAATTTTCGTCGCCTCCGCGCTTGGGGGAGCTGGATCCTCCAAAGCAGGTAGCAACGAACGAACGTTGATCTTGTCCGGACCCTGGCGCAGCTCTTCCAATATGTTCTCAACTTCCTGAAGTGCATCCGCCGGTCGCTCTCCAGGCGTCAGTCGCCTGTCGATCCAGACGCGGCATGATGGCGGTACAGTTGCCAACTCTACCCCCCCTTCAATGAGAGTAACTGTGAGGGTCGGAGGGCCGACCAACGGATGCACTCGTCGCGACAAAGTCTCGTTAATTTTGTCGAGCGCCAAAATGACCTTGGCCATTCCTGTAATCGCGTTCACTCCCAGATGAGGTTTGGAACTGTGAGCGGGCACCCCCTCCACTTCAACCTGCCAGCGAACCGAACCTTTATGTGCGACGACAAGCTCCAGGTCGGTGGGCTCACCGACTACAGCTGCATCATATGAAACACCTGACTGTGCGATTGCTCGGGCTCCCTTCTTCCGGTACTCCTCGTCCACGCTTGCGGCCAGAACGATCGTGGCTCTGGGTTTACGCTCTCCCAGGGTGCTGAGAGCGATCAACATCGCTGCCAACGGGCCCTTATCGTCACAACTTCCTCGGCCATATATTCGCCCTTCCCTTTCCTCTGGAGAAAAAGGGTCTGCCTCCCAATTATCAACGGGCACCGTGTCCATATGGGATATGAACAAGACGCGCTTAGCGGGGTCCTGCCCAGGGACCCAGGTCAAGAAGTTCGAACGTCCGTCAGTCACTTCCTGATATTCAAAGGGTAGATTTCGCTCCCGGCAAAAGGCCTCGAGAAACTCGGCGACCTTCTGTTCCCCGCTCCCCCGTGCTGATGCTGACGGGTTGATGCTCTCAATCCTAACGAGTTGCTGGAGAAGCTCGACGGTCTGTGTGCTAATAGACGACATAGGCACTCCTATCTCTCAAGATGCAAGGTTGCGGCTATGCCAGCCAATCCTTGGCCAGGCCGACGACCCGGTCAGCGTCGTCTGCTGTGTTGTATAGATGCAGTGAGAAGCGCAGCATGCCCCGGCGTACTGACACGATGACCTGGTTGTTCAACAGATGCTCGTGCAGCGAATGAATGCGGCTTTCGGCTTCGCGCGAACCAGCAAGCGCTGCTGGATCTCCAAGAGCAACAATACTTCCGGTGTGATCGCCGGGTGCTCCGCCGCAGACGGGTAGCCCGAGATCTAGGAGGCCCGATACCAGTCGCTTTGCAACCAACGTAACGCTTTGTTCAATGGCCGGCGTGCCGATTTCCATCAGCTGGCCCATTGATGCGTAGGCCGCTATGACGCCCGGAAAATTGTAATGCCCAATTTCGAAACGGGGCGCGCCGGCGCGCAACTTTACCGAATCGAATATAGGTGCCGACTCTGGTGCGTTCCCCAGATCGACACTAAAGCGGGCGAGGTAGGCAGGGCTTAGGCGATCGGCCCATTCTTGGCGGCAATACAGAAATCCCAACCCATAGAGGCCCATCAACCCCTTGTAAGATGATGCCACCAAACCGTCGACGCCAAGCCGAGTGACATCAGTGTGGAGTATACCAACTGATTGGGATGCGTCGGCCAAAAGAAAGGCGCCCATCTGCTTGCAAGCTGCGGCAATCGGCTCCATCTCTGTCTTGAAGCCTGGGACCATTGTGACCGTCGATAGTGTGACGATACGAGTGCGAGAGTCGATGGCCGTGGTAACAGCATCGGACGGAATTGCACCGCTATCAGCTTCTACCACCCGAAGTTCAATCCGGTGCTTGTCTCTGAGATGCAGCCAAGGCAAGATGTTGTTTGCGTGCTCCACTTCCCGGCACAGGACAACATTGTCTCCGGGCCTCCAAGCAACTGCGTTTCCAATTATATTGATGCCTTCCGATGCGTTCTTCGTGACAGCGATCTCATCTTTTTGGGAGCCAATGAATTGAGCGAATCTGGAACGTGTCAGCTCGACAAGTTCCATCATTTCTTCTTCGTCGTTCAGACCATTCATTCTATTGTCGAGATGCTGATCCATAGATGCGCGGGTCGTTCGGGATATGAGTCCCTGATTTGCAACATCCATATAAATGGCGCTTTTAGTGGCCGGAAACTCCGTCCGGAGGACGTCCAAGGGAAGAAAATG
The DNA here is from genome assembly GCF_040318085.1 of Mesorhizobium sp. M1322. Taxonomy (NCBI): domain Bacteria; kingdom Pseudomonadati; phylum Pseudomonadota; class Alphaproteobacteria; order Hyphomicrobiales; family Phyllobacteriaceae; genus Mesorhizobium; species Mesorhizobium sp. M1322. The sequence goes on along the minus strand of NZ_JAMYLP010000069.1, from coordinate 9,609 downwards.
GCTTGTCATGCTCGTCATCAGATCCGTGTTGGTGGGCAGAGAGTGCAAAACCTATTCAGGGCGCCCAATTTCTACAGTGATGAGCAACGAAATTGCCCTTGATTGAGAAGCCGTCGAGCTACCTTTACGCGCGACCGTGCCATGGGGCCGAATTCATTAAGGACAAGACGTTCACACCGGGGGCAGGGGGCCTTCGCTGATCAGATCATTTTATGGCTTGATCATTGTGGAAGTGAGGCTAATATTCATGGAGACGAGCAGTTTTTCTGCGCAAATATGCTCTTTTTTGCAGTGATCGTGAAATGGAACTGGATCGAGTTGATCGGAAGCTTCTCAACGCCGTGCAGCGCGACAATCGCCTTACGACAGCCGAGCTAGGCGAACTTGCGGGCCTTTCTGCGACCGCTTGTCAGCGGCGACTAAAGCGACTGCGGGATGACGGTGTGATTGAGGCTGACGTTGCCATAGTCTCGCCACAAGCCGTGGGGCGGCCCATGCTCATGCTGGCCTCGATCAGTCTCGAGCGCGAGCGGGTAGATATCATTGATCGCTTCAAGCAAGCGGTTCGGCGCACGCCTGAGATCATGAGTGCGTATTATGTGACGGGTGAAGCCGATTTCGTCCTCATGATTTCTGTGCGCGACATGGCTGAGTATGAGGCATTTACCCGCCGATTTTTTCACGAATCTGATATCAAGGCAGTTAAGACGATGGTCGTAATGGATCGTATCAAGGCATCGTTAGCTCTGCCTATTGAGGAATAACGGCGGTATTCGCTTGTATTGAGTGTTGCGCTGGGATTTTGTCGCATAAACCTAATATCGATCGCGGCTCGTCGGATAGTAATACGATTTGGGCGTAGGTGAAGTGCGCCGTGCGCCGACACCATTCTTTATCTCGACGCGCTTATCGTTCGTCGCGTAAGAGCTCGGCCGTCAGGCCCCTGAGCATGATGACAAAGGCGCCGCTGGCGGGCTCATGACTATGGCGCATCCCGGAGCGTGACGCAGCACAACGCAGCGCTCGATATTGGCCCGCGCTTCGAGGCGCAATGCCTGCGGGGGGGGTATGACGGCGCCGCGACTGGCTTGCCGCAAGCTCGGGGCAGGGAATGCTTTCGTGGTTGACATCATGGTCGACGGCATCCTTGACAATCTCGTCGCCGAGCCGCGCCAACCAGGGGAAGCGTTCCTTGTAGTACTCTTCTCATAATCGCGCCATGCTCTGGGCAAAAACCCTCAAGACCCAACCCGGCCGGATCTAGACGAGACTGTCTTGGCCGCGGGAACCTGCAAGGCGTGTCAAACTGCGCAGGCGGCGAGAAAACGCCGATTTCATGCGTCAAGCAGCCGTAGTGCGCGCGAAGCAGTTCATCGAGGATGCTATACACGAGATAGGTCCATTTTTGGCGTGTAGCCACCTAGAGGGATGAGCATTTCAATGTCGCAGGAAGTCGACGAGCATGGTCCCGAGTCATGGCAGCTCGATCCGACGCTCGGTGTACCTATCATCCCACCGGATGAGTGGTCCTTTTGGCCTTACAGCAGTTGGACATTTTCGCACGTAAGCGAATATACGCGAACCGCTACGGTTTGGCGGGGGCCAGGACCGGTCCTGCCGCTCCCACGCCGGCTCAAGGATATCGGCGACATCGAAATTGCGTTCAGAGAAGGCCAGCGCGCCACAATCCGCGATTATCTCGAGAGGGACTATACCGACGGGTTTCTGGTTCTGCATCGCGGCGAGATCGTGTTCGAAACATACATGAATGGCCTGGAGCCGCATTTTAAGCACATTGCCAGATCGGGTTCGAAGTCCATCACGGGTACGATGATCGGGATCCTTGTCCATCGGGGGCTTATCGACCCTGAAAGTCTGGTAACGCAGTATTTGCCGGAACTCCAGGTGACCGCCTATCGCAGCGCTACTGTGCAGCACCTGCTGGACATGACTGCCGGCGCGACGATGAAGGGGCCATGGTATGAGCCACATACCGATTACTACAATTTCTGTGTGGCTGGAGGCTATTTCGGCCCCTCCGAGGCACATCCTGACGCTCCAGCAGATGTGTGGCAAGCCATTCTGCGGATAACGGAGCAGGAGGCGCCGCACGGCGCCCGGTTCGCGTACTTTGACCCCAACATCGACGTGCTGGGGCTCATCATGCAGCGCGTAACCGGCAAGTTTCTCCCGGAGCTGTACAGCAGTGAATTGTGGGGCCCGATGGGCGCGGAGGAAGACGCCTGCCAAATCGTAGACAAATCCCGTTTCGCCATGTCGTCCGGGGGATTCCAGGCCACACTTCGTGACTTTGCACGCTTCGCGCTTCTGCATCTGCGACGCGGCAGACTGAACGGAAGGCAGATCGTTCCATCTGAATGGATCGAGGCTACACGACGCCCTAAGCCTGTCCTATTCAAGTCGTTCGAAAATGATGCGAGCTCTTACGTAGATGCGAGGTCAGAGTTGCCAAACGGTACTTATCACAATACTTTCTGGATCGAGGACCAAGAGCGAGGCGCCTATATTGCGTGGGGGTATGGTGGCCAAGTGATCTATATTGATCCGGAGGCGGACTTCGCGGCAGTGAAACTGTCCCACCAGCCTGGCCAATTGCCGGTGAAACGCGCACAGTGGCCGGACCAAGTATATCAGGCCCCCAAACCCCTTCCGTTTGATTCATTCGCGGCGATCCGCGCCATCCGAGATGAATTGGAAAGCTAAGAACTGTGGGGCGTGCGCTGCTCTCCGCGGCGACGGGGTAGTCGATCGTGAAACGCCGGGACGATCCTGTCGGATCCACCGTACATGTCCGTCGCGATAGGGCAATGGCCGATCATTACCGAGAGGAGCACTTAGCATCTTAAAGCCTGACCCGAAACTCGGGATTGGGATGGTTCAACGCTATTTCTATGCTCGGCGCGACAATCGGCTGTGGACGACCATCAATTTCCCCTGGGGGTAGCAGCACACGTCGGCCTCGGTCGCCAGGCGAGCCCGAGCGCCGGCATCATCAGCGTTGCCGGTTTGCGTGGCTACGACGCCGGCAAGAAGGTCAAGGCCGCAAGCGCCATATCATCACGACGCCGAGGGGCAGCTGGTCGAGCTGGCGGTGCATACGGCCGACGATCCAGGACAGGAATGGGCAGTCGGCGTCATGGCCTCCAATCGACAGCTTTATCTGTGGTTGCGCCGTCTGTTCGCCCGCGGCGGTGCCGCAGAAAAACTGACGCAGGCTCCCGAGCAATCTCGGCACGTGGACCATCGAGATCCATCAAGCGCTCCGGCACGGCCAAAGGCTTTGAGGGGCTGTCGCGACGATGGGTCGTCGAGCGAACTATCGCTTTTCTAAGACGTTGTCGCTGGCTGGCCAACTAATCGAGGTGACCATCGACAAGCACCGACCCTAGATCTTCATCGCATCGATTCGCCTTATGCATCGCAGCACGGCAGCTCCGCCTCGTGCGTAACCGAGTTTTGAGTCAGGTTCTGAGGTGTGCGCCGGACCGCTTGCTGGAAACGACCAATGATATCTATGCGATTGCGCTTCAGGCTGATGGACGCCAGCATCGGCATGGGTCGGCCCCGGCCTGTGGGGACACTACGGCAACATCAGCCTCAATCACACCAGCATCTCGCAGTTAGTCGCCGCTGACAAGCGGTAGCAGAGAGGCCTACAAGTTCGCCTAGCTCGGCCGTTGTAAGGCGATTACCGCGCTGCACCGCGTTGAGAAGCTCCCAATCAACTCCATTGAGGGCAATGAATGATCACTGCAAAATTTCAAAATGAGTGGGCCAACGAAGTGCGGGTCTCGCGCTCAGCGGTGAGTCTCTTGACAGATTCGGTCCACGAAACCTCGCTCAAATACGATGGGAGTCCAGTCTAGTCCAGTCAGCGTCAATGAAGTTTGCTGTTTGCTTCCACCCTGGGCTGCGCGAACAGCGGTTGGGCCGCCAGCAACCATCCGATAAGAAATCGATCGTGTCCCGCTGCGTGGTGTAGCTGGCGCATTGATCGCCGTGCTCTCCGGCATGGGGCCGGGCAGATCAGCGCGCCACGGCTGGCAGGCTGATCAGGGGATCATCGCTCATCTGGCTGATCGTTTCCAGATGGGGTTGTCTAATCGCCGCTGGGACGTCAAGCATGTAATTGCGTTGAGACGACGCTGCCGGGTGCATGGTTGTCTTCGCGGTCGACATCAGTCGCCGCATGATGGAGCTCCGCGGACGAGCCTTCAATGTGGACGACGCACTTTGCTGAGACAGCGGTGCAACCCCATCAGCGGAATGGCTCGGCTCACGTCCCGGCAGGGACGTCTCAGGCGCTCAGATCCTGAACGCTATTCGCAAGATTTCATGCTGTGGCGCCTTACGTCTTTCAGCTGCATGGAGCGGCGGCTGACGGAACTGTCCTATTTCGCAAGAAGCTGTCGCGCCTGCAGTTTTGCAGGTTTATGGAGGGTCAGCCGGCATGTGTCGTGGCGATGGAGGCGTGCGCCGGCTCCCATTATTGGGCTCGCGAGATGGTCCAGCTTGGCCATCAGCCGAAGCTGATTGCACCTCGGTATGTCAAGGCGTTCATCAAGCGGCAGAAAAACGACGCAGCGGATGCGGAGGCGATCGTCGAGGCAGCGCAACGGCCAACGATGCGCTTCGTCGAAATGAAAACCGAGGAGCAGCAGTCTGGGTCCATAATGTTTCGCACGCGAGAACAGCTGGTCAATCACCGCACTGAGTTGGTCAACGCATTGCGTGCGCACCTCTATGAATTCGGCCACATCGCGCCGCAGGGAATTCGTTATCTGAGCCGACTTGAACGTTTCGTTGAGGTCGAGAACGCCAATTTGCCTGATCTGGTCCGCGAGATCTGCCGCGATCTGCTGGACCAGATCTATCAGCTGACTGGCCGGATCGACGCACTGAAGAAGAAGATGGATGCCCTATCGAGGGAAGCTGAGGCATCTCGGCGCTTGCAAACCATGCCTGGCGTTGGCCCCATCGCCGCACTGGCGATCGAAACTTTCGCGCCGCCGATGGAGACGTTCAAATGCGGCCGTGACTTCGCCGCTTGGCTTGGGCTCGTCCCGTTGCAGAAGTCGACTGGCGGCAAGCAACGACTAGGAAAAACCTCGAAGATGGGCCAACGCGATATTCGACGGCTGCTCATCATCGGCGCCATGGCTGTGGTCCGATGGGCATCCCGGAAGGGCGCGCCCGAGAGCTCCTGGCTCGCCCGTATGATAGCGAAGAAGCCGCGCATGCTTGTGGCCATCGCGCTGGCCAACAAGATGGCGCGTGGCATCTGGGCCATGCTGACAAAGGAAGAGGATTACCGGAATCCGGCAACGGTGCCTGCATGAGCATTCAGCAGCACACCAAGCCGGTCCGTCGGGGAATGTGAGGAAGGCCTGAATCGCATGGGCAAATGATCGATCAGATCGGGGTCAGGAAAACCAGAATGACGCACCGAGCCTCACGCTCGCTTTCTAGATTTGGACCTGATCCGCGCATCACCATACCGGCCCGCGGCACGTCATGGCCGCAACTCAAGGCCTGACACAAGACCGCACTCGATCACGTGTTCAAAGGTTCAAAATCTTCCTTGCAAAACGGCTGGCATCCACACAAGGGTCATATATCTGGCCCGCTGCACTGCCCATTCATCGTTCTGTTCGAGCAGGATTGAGCCGACGAGGCGCACGATCGCGTCGTGTTCGGGAAGATTCCGACGACCTCGGTGCGCCGCTTGATCTCTCCGTTAAGACGCTCGATCGGATTCGTCGAGTGGAGCTTGGCGCGATGTTCCTTCGGGAGGGTCATGTAGGCCAGCACGTCGGGCTCGGCGTCGTCCATGATTGTCGCCAGCTTCGGCACCTTTGGCCGGATCTGGTCGGCGACGGCGCGCCATTGTACGGACGCGGCCTCGGGCGTCTCGTGGGCGAAACCGGTGGCGATGAAGGCTGAAACGACCCTGCGGCTGCCGGCATGGGCCAGCACGTTCCTCATGAAGTGGACGCGGCACCTCTGCCATGTCGCGCACAGCACCTTGGTGACGGCGCTCTTGAGGCCTTCGTGGGCATCGGAGACGACGAGCTTGACGCCACGCAGGCCGCGACGTGTCAGCTTGCGCAGGAACTCCGTCCAGATCGGCTCGGCCTCCGAGGTGCCAATCTAAATGCCCAGGACCTCGCGCCGGCCGTCCGCGTTGACGCCGACGGCGATGATAACGGCGACCGAGACGATCCGCCCACCGCGGCGGACCTTCAGGTAAGTGGCGTCGATCCACAGGTATGGCCAATCGCCCGATCGGCCGCTCGAGGAAGGCCTTCACCTTGCCGTCGATCTCCTCGCACAGCCGCGAGACCTGGCTCTTGGAGATGCCGCTCATGCCCATGGCCTTGACCAGGTCGTCAACCGACCGGGTCGAGATGCCTTGCACATAAGCTTCCTGGATGACGGCGGTCAGCGCCTTCTCGGCCATGCGGCGCGGTTCGAGGAAACCCGGGAAGTAGCTTCCCTTCCTGAGCTTCGGGATGCGCAGCTCGACCGTGCCGGCCCGCGTCTCCCAGTCCCGGTCGCGGTAGCCATTGCGCTGGGCGAGCCGCAGCGGGTTCTTCTCGCCATAGGCGGCGCCAGTGGCTGCGCCCACCTCCATTGCCATCGGCCGCTCGGCGGCAAAGCCGATCATCTTCCGCAGCAGATCGGCATCCGGGGTCTTCTCCACGAGCGTGCGCAGGTTCATCATGTCGTCGGTCATCGGTGGTCCTTCCGAAATGGGTTGGCGTCAACAACCAAACCCTACCGGAAAGCGCCGATGACCACCGACACGCCGCTCACTCGCTACAGCGCTACTAACGGCGCGCTCGCGAGCGGCTTCGTAGCCGCCGAGCTACACCACCTGATGGGATACGACCAAGAAATCGCGCCTATGCGCTAGCGGCGCGAAAACGCCGGTTTCCTGCATTCATTCACGGGGATTCGCGGATAGCGACCCCATATACATTGTTACTATTACAAGAAGAGGCTGCCTGAAGGCGCCCAGGGAAACACTTAGAGGGAGAAGGATCCAAATGTCACAGGAAGTCGACTATCTGAGCCGCTGCGTCGCTGCGGGCCGGCTGAGCCGGCGTGAATTTCTCGGCCGTGCCACGGCGCTTGGCGTCTCGGCCACGTTTGCGAATTCGTTCCTCGCTAGCGCGGCTCGGGCCCAGGGGCCGGTCCGCGGCGGAACTATCAAGGGCGGCCTCCATGGCGGTGAGGCAACCCAAAGCCTCGATCCGGCGGTCTTCATGACGTTGCCGTCCAACTTCGGCAAATGCTGGGGCGAGTATTTGGTGGCGGTGGTGCAGGGCGGCGGACTGGAGCATCGCCTCGCCGAGGAAGTCGGCTCGTCAAAGGACGCCAAGGTCTGGACCTTCAAAATTCGTCAGGACGTAGAATTCCACAACGGCAAGACCGTGACGGCGGAAGACGTTGTGGCGACGCTGGAACGCCATTCCAATAAGGAATCGAAATCCGGCGCGCTGGGTATCTTAGCCAACATTGGGAGCCTCAAGGCCGACGGCCGGAACGTCATCATCACCCTCAAGGAGCCGGACGCCGAGCTGCCCTTTCTGATGACGGACTATCACCTCGTCATCCAGCCCAACGGTGGCAAGGACAATCCGGCTGAAGGCATCAGCGCAGGTCCCTATAAGGTGACTGTCAACCAGCCCGGTGTCCGCTACGTCGGCGAGCGCTTCGCCGATTTCTGGCAGGCTGACAAGATGGGTTTCGCCGACCAGGTCGAGATCATCGCCATCAACGACGCGACGGCGCGCATCTCCGCGCTGCAGGGCGGTCAGGTTCACATGATCAACATGGTCGAGCCTAAGGTCGTTGATCTCGTCAAGCGCGTGCCCAGCCTGAAGGTCGAGGCCGTGTCAGGTCCCGGCTATGACGTTTTTAACATGTTCTGCGACACGGCACCCTTCGATAACAGCGACCTCAGGATGGCGCTCAAGCTCGCGGTGGATCGGCAGGAGCTGGTCGATAAGATCCTGCGCGGCTACGGGACCATCGGCAACGACTTCCCGATTAACGCCTCTTATCCGCTCTTCCCTGAAGGCATCGAGCAGCGCACCTTCGATCCGGATAAGGCCAAGTTCCACTATAAAAAGTCGGGCCACAGCGGTCCAATCCTTCTCAGGACCTCCGAGGTTGCCTTTGCCGGCGCCGTCGACGCCGCGCAGCTCTTCCAGCAGAGCTGCGCAAAGGCCGACATCGCCATCCAGGTCAAGCGCGAGCCGAGCGACGGTTACTGGTCGGAAGTCTGGAACAAGCAGCCCTTCTGCGCAACCTACTGGAGCGGACGAGCGACGCAGAGCCAAATGTACTCGACCGTCTATTTGTCGACGGCTTCCTGGAACGACTCACACTTTTCCCACGAAAAGTTCGACAAGCTTCTTATCGAGGCGCGCGGCGAACTGGATCAGGACAAGCGCAAGAATCTCTACCGCGAGATGGCCATCATCGTTCGCGATGAAGGCGGCACGATCGTGCCGATGTTCAACCAGTTCGTTGACGCCATTTCCGACAAGGTTGGCGGCTATGTCGGAGGGATCGACTCCTTGATGAACGGTTACGCGTTCGCGAAATGCTGGATCGAGGCTTGAACGGAGCCCGGGGTTTTTGATCGGCGATCTCGGTACCGCACTTGCCATGCACAGGAGATTATCGCGACGCTTATGCTGCGGCTGTGGAACACGCTAACGGCCTGCGGGTCGAGCCGCACTGTGTCGGTCGCTAGCCTTTTTCGATCGGGTCCACCGGCAGCTCAACTGAAACTAAAGCGTCCCCGATGTAAGATCCATGCCGATCGAGATCTTTGCACGGCGCGTTTTCTCGAAACCGGGCGCCATTTCCAGTGCCTCGCGATTGATGCGTTAATGTCCGACTGACCCCGACGATCACGTTCGAGTGAGGATGCCCCGCCAGCAATCGTCGCCTTGTGCATATGAAGATGGAGAAACGCGAACTTCCTGCGCTGACTCGAGGAAGATTTGTGAAAAGCGCATATTCATCCGCCATACGTTGAGGCGAGCGCTAAGCGGAGAACGTCGGTGGCGTGAATCCTGCATTCCGAGCTCGTCGTGGCGTCAGGTCTAGGCGGGCGATGCGCGATCAGTTCGTGAGACAAAAAGGGGCGATCACTTCGCTCGGAGATTCGGTATGGATGTGATGACGCAAATCATCAGGCACGTTCTCAATTCGAGCTTGGAGACGATACCTAAGCAAGCGATCGAACGCGCAAAGCTCTCCATTCTCGACACGATCGCATGCGCTATCGGCGGATCGAATGATCCTATCGCGCATTTCGCTCGCAAACTCGGCGCGGTGTCGGGCGGCAAGCCAGAATGCACAGTTTGGATTTCTGGAAAAAAGCTACCATCCAGCTTGGCTGTCCTTGTCAACGCGACGACAGCTAGAGCCCTTGATTTTGACGACACCTACGAGATTGGTATTAATGGCTGCCACGCCAGCGCATATGACGTTCCGCCGGCGTTGGCCCTTGCCGAACGCGACCCTTCTATAACCGGAGGCGAATTGCTGTCTGCCCTCGCGACAGCT
>NZ_JAMYLP010000068.1:0-31766 GCF_040318085.1 Mesorhizobium sp. M1322 | reverse complement strand
CGGCACTGGTTAGGGCGGGGGGGGGAGGTGCTGTTTTTCATTCCGCCCGGGCTGTGGGGTGTGGCGGGGGGCGGGGGGGCGCGCGGGGGGGCGTTGGCGCCGCCAAGGCCGCTCCAGCACTTTGAATTTTGCGCCTCGCGCTTCCGAAAATCGAATCCGATTTCGCGCCGTCGCGTCTCCGAAGACATGCACGGATAAAGATTTCTTTATATCCCATTGTCGTCCGACCGACGATCTGCTAGTCAGGCCGGCAACTCGCGCCCTTCGACACGCCTTTCCGGCGCGGGCGCAACCCGAAGACAATTCTTGATCGGAGCACTGCCATGACGGGTAGCAATGACTATGTGGTCGCCGACATCTCACTTGCCGGCTATGGCCGCAAGGAGATCGAGATCGCCGAAACCGAAATGCCGGGCCTGATGGCCTGCCGCGAAGAGTTCGGCAAGGCGCAGCCGCTCAAGGGCGCGCGCATAACCGGCTCGCTGCACATGACCATCCAGACGGCGGTGCTGATCGAAACGCTGAAGGCGCTCGGCGCCGACATCCGCTGGGCCTCCTGCAACATCTTCTCGACCCAGGACCATGCCGCCGCGGCCATCGCCGAGGCCGGCATTCCGGTCTTCGCCGTCAAGGGCGAGACGCTCGAGGATTACTGGGTCTACACCGATAAGATATTCCAGTGGGCCGATGGCGGCACCTCCAACATGATCCTCGACGATGGCGGCGACGCCACCATGTACATCCTGATCGGTGCGCGCGCCGAAGCCGGCGAGGATGTGCTCTCCGATCCGGGCAGCGAGGAGGAAGAAATCCTGTTTGCCCAGATCAAGAAGCGTATGGCGGCATCGCCCGGTTTCTTCACCAAGCAGAGGGAAGCGATCCGCGGCGTCACCGAAGAGACCACCACCGGCGTCAACCGGCTCTATCAGTTGCAGAAGAAGGGCCTGCTGCCGTTCCCGGCCATCAACGTCAACGATAGCGTGACCAAGTCGAAATTCGACAACAAATACGGCTGCAAGGAATCGCTGGTCGACGGCATTCGCCGCGGCACCGACACGATGATGGCCGGCAAGGTTGCGGTCGTTTGTGGCTATGGCGACGTCGGCAAGGGTTCTTCGGCATCGCTCAAGGGCGCCGGCGCCCGCGTCAAGGTTACCGAGGTCGATCCGATCTGCGCATTGCAGGCGGCGATGGACGGTTTCGAAGTCGTCACGCTCGAAGATGCCGCCCCGACCGCCGACATCATCATCACCACCACCGGCAACAAGGATGTCGTCACCATCGACCACATGCGGGCGATGAAGGACATGGTGATCGTCGGCAATATCGGCCACTTCGACAACGAGATCCAGGTGGCGTCGCTGCGCAACCTGAAGTGGACCAACATCAAGCCGCAGGTCGACATGATCACCTTCCCGGACGGCAAGCGGATGATCCTGTTGTCGGAAGGCCGCCTGCTCAATCTCGGCAATGCCACCGGCCACCCGAGCTTCGTCATGTCGGCGTCCTTCACCAACCAGGTGCTGGCCCAGATCGAGCTGTACACCAAGCCCGGTCAGTATCAGAACCAGGTCTATGTCCTGCCGAAGCATCTCGATGAAAAGGTCGCGCGTCTGCATCTCGACAAGCTCGGCGCCCGGCTTACCGAACTGTCCGGCGAACAGGCCGCCTATATCGGCGTGACCCCGCAGGGACCGTTCAAGCCGGAACACTACCGCTATTAACCACGGCGGAAATTACTACTAGATATTGATGCCGGGCGATTGACTTTTCGCCCGGCTTTATTTTTGCGCCGATTGATTCTTCACGCCGATTCGCGCAAGCGCTATGGTGCTGATTCGCGGGTCCGGGGACGAGGGCCGACACCCGCATCAGGGCGGTCTTGCATTCAGGCGGCGAAGAGGACCAGGACATGCCGGGGGATTACCCGCCTTGCGCGGGACAGGCCGTTTCCGGCGGCCACAACGATTCGGTGACCACGGGTTCCGCTGCCAAAGGCGGAAGCCTCTTATGGCGCGCTGGCAGCCGCGTCGGAAAATTGCTTGCTTCCTCCGCGCTCGCCGGTCCGCTGCTTGGCACTTCGGCACATGCTGGACCCGCTGCTGCGTCCAAAGCCGGGCTATCGGTCAGCACCGTCGAGGTCATGCAACTCGCGATGTTTGTCGGCGTCATGGGCGCCGCACTTGTCTCGGCCATTTTCCTGATCCGCGAACGGGCGCGCACCTCGGCGCAGAATGTCGAACTCAGAGCCCGCCTAGCCGACGTCAACGCTGCGCTGCAGCGCTCCGAGGCGCTGCTCAACCTGCGCGGCCAGCGTGTCGTCGTATGGGCCTCCGAAAACAAAAAGCCCGAACTCGTCGGGACATTGCCGGTTGAAAGCGGCGCTCCGGAAGACCGTGCCGCCTTCCTCGCCTTCGGCCGTTGGCTGATGCCGCGCTCGGCGGCGGCGCTCGAAAATGCCGTGGCGGGACTGCGGGAAAAGGCGAAGCCATTCGATCTCGTCATCGAATCGCAGGCCGGTGCGCCACTCGAAGTCCACGGGCGCAAGAGCGCAGCACACGTGGTCGTCCGCTTCGTCTCGCTTTCAGAAACGCAGCGAAGCGAGGCCAGGCTGAAAATCGAAAACCAGCGTCTCGCCGCCGACTATGACACCATGCTCGGCCTTCTCAACGCACTCAGCATGCCAGCATGGCTGCGCACGGCGAACGGGCGGCTGAAATGGGTCAACCGCGCCTATGCCAAGGCGGTCGAGGCGGAAAACGCCGAAGCTGCGGTTCGCGACGCGAAGGAATTCCTGGGTGGCCAGGCGCGCGATGCGATCGCTGCGCAGCATAAGTCGCATCCCGTCTTCGAGCAGGCGCTTTCCACCGTGATCGAAGGCGACCGCCGCATGTTCGCCGTGACCGACTTCGCTGACGCCGACGGCTCGGCGGGTCTTGCCTGCGACACCAGCGCCATCGAAACCATCCGTAACGAATATGAGCGGACCGTACGGAGCCACGCCGACACGCTCGATCAGCTCAACACCGCCGTGGCGATTTTCGATACCGACGAAAAGCTGCGGTTTTTCAACCAGGCGTTTCAGAAACTATGGGGTCTCGACAGCGGCTTCCTGCACAGCGCTCCCGACAACGCCTTGTTGCTCGACCGGCTGCGCAGCGAAGGCAAGATCGCCGAGCAGCCCGAATGGCGGCGCTGGAAGGAAAGCCTGCTTGGCGCTTATCGCGCGGTCGAGTCGCAGGAACATTGGTGGCATCTGCCGGACGGCAAGACCATCCGCGTCGTCGCCAATCCGCAGCCCAAGGGCGGCGTGACGTGGGTGTTCGAGAACCTGACCGAGAAGATGGACCTCGAAAGCCGCTACCAGACTGCGGTGCGGGTCCAGGGCGAAACGCTCGACAATCTTGCCGAAGGCGTGGCCGTGTTCGGCCCCGACGGCAGGCTCAGATTGTCGAACCCGGCATTCGCAGCACTTTGGGGACTGGACGCCGACGCCGCCAAGCCCAACGTTCACGTCTCCACGATCCGCGATCTGTGCGACCGGCGCGCCGCTGACAGCCCCTGGCGCGGGTTCGTTGCCGCCATCACCGGTTTCGACGATGAGCGCCGCGACCGCCACGGCCAGACCGAGCTGAACAACGGCACCGTGCTGCGCTACGCGATGATCCCGCTGCCCAACGGGCAGGTGATGATGACCTTCGTCGACGTCACCGACAGCGTCAATGTCGAGCGGGCGCTGAAGGATAAGAACGAGGCACTGGAAAAATCCGACCAGCTCAAGAACGAGTTTGTGCAGCACGTCTCCTACGAATTGCGCTCGCCGCTGACCAACATCATCGGCTTCACCGAGCTTCTTTCACTGCCGTCGACCGGGCCATTGAGCCAGAAGCAGCGCGAATATGTCGAGCATGTCAGCTCGTCTTCCTCGGTCCTGCTCACCATCGTCAACGACATCCTCGACCTGGCGACCGTGGATGCCGGCATCATGGAGCTCGATATCTCCGAAGTTCACGTCGACCGGACCATCGCTGCCGCTGCCGAGCTTGTTTCCGACCGGCTGGAGGAGCATGCAATCAGGCTCAAGGTCGAAGCGGCCACCGCGCCAAAGACGTTCCACGGCGACGAAACCCGCATCCGCCAGATCCTCTACAATCTGCTGAGCAATGCCGCGAACTACGCTCCGGAGGCGAGCACCATCACGCTCACCTGTCGCTCGCTTGCCGACGGCGTGGAATTCTCGGTTCACGACGATGGTCCCGGCATGCCGCCGGACCTGCTCGACTCGGTGTTCCGTCGTTTCGAACCGCGCACCAATGGCGGCCGCCGGCGCGGCGCCGGGCTCGGCCTGTCGATCGTCAAGAGCTTTGTCGAACTGCATGGTGGCAGCGTCCGCATCGAGACCGGCAAGGACATGGGCACCACCGTCATTTGTGCCTTTCCCGACACGCCGTCCGGCATCCGCGCGGCGGCCGAGTAGCGCGCTCGATGGCAGGCATGGTGCTGGAGCGTTTTCTCGCCGACGAGGCTGCGACCGCAAGGCTGGGCGAGGATCTGGCCATGTCGCTGCGCCCCGGCGACGTGCTGGCTCTCAGAGGCGATCTCGGCGCCGGCAAGTCGAGTTTGGCGCGGGCGCTGATCAGGGCAATGACCGACGATGCCGGTCTCGACGTGCCGAGCCCGACCTTCACGCTGGTCCAGAGCTATGAGGCGCGCGTTCCCGTCCATCATTTCGACCTCTATCGCCTGTCCTCTGCGTCCGAGCTGGACGAACTGGGTTTCGACGAGGCGCTGGCGCAAGGCGCTGCCCTGGTCGAATGGCCGGAACGGGCAGAGGCCTATTTGCCAAAGACTTCGGTCCAGATCGAGCTGCTCCATCAGGGCGACGGCCGCCTGGCGAGACTGACGGGACAAGGCGCTGCCTTCGAGCGCGCGGCGCGATCGCTGGCCATGCGCGAGTTTCTGGAAAGAGCTGGCTGCGGCGAAGCGCAGAGACGCTATTTTGTCGGCGACGCCTCGGCCCGCTCCTATGAGATCGTCTCGCTGGCCGGCCTGCCGCCGCGCGTGCTGATGAACTCGCCGCGGCTGGTGCTCGGGCCGCCGGTCCGCGACGGCAAGCCCTATGCGGTGATCGCCCACACCGCGCAATCGGTCGCGGCCTTCGTTGCCATCGACCGGGCGTTGCGGGCCGGTGGCGTCAGCACCCCGCAGGTCCACGCTCAGGACCTGCACCAGGGATTTCTTCTGCTCGAGCATCTCGGTTCGGAGGGATTTCTCGGCCAGCATGGTCAGCCGGTGGCCACGCGCTATGCGGCGGCCGCCGAACTGCTTGCCATGATGCACGGCAGGGCATGGCCCGATCGCATCGAGGCCGCGCCCGGCGTCTTTCACGACGTGCCGCCTTTCGACCGCGACGCTATGATGATCGAAGCCGAATTGCTGCTCGACTGGTATGTGCCGGCGATATCAGGCGGCCCGGCCAGCGATGCCTTGCGCGCCGGCTATACAAAAGAATGGAATGCGGTTCTCGACCGGTTGGAAGGGCGCGAATACACGCTCATGCTGCGCGATTTTCATTCGCCCAACATCATCTGGCGCGGCGAGCGTACCGGTCACGATCGCCTCGGCATCGTCGATGTCCAGGACGCGCTGATCGGACCGTCCGCCTATGATCTCGCCTCGCTGGCCATGGATGCGCGCGTCACGGTTTCGCTTGAGATCGAGCGGCGGACGCTCGATGCCTATATCGCCGCGCGCCATAAGGCTGGCGCTTTTAACGAAGACGAATTCGTCGAAACCTATGCGATTATGGCGGCGCAGCGCAATTCGAAGATTCTCGGCATTTTTGTTCGGCTCGAAAAGCGCGACGGCAAACCCTATTATCTAAAACACCTGCCGCGCATTCGCGACTATCTCCGGCGAGCGCTGGCGCATCCGGCGTTGGCCAGCTTGCGGGATTTCTATACCGCCCACGGCCTGTTGGAGGAACGGTCGCTGTGACGACACGCCTCAAAACCGCAATGGTGCTTGCCGCTGGGCTCGGAAAGCGCATGCGGCCAATCACCGACACGATGCCGAAGCCGCTGGTCAAGATATCAGGCAAGACATTGCTCGACTGGAGCCTGGACAGCCTGGCCCACGCCGGTGTCAGCAAGGCCTTGGTCAACGTCCATTATTTTCCCGAACAGATCGTCGCCCATGTCGCCGCGCGCCGCGCCCCGAAAGTCGTCATTTCCGATGAAAGCGAAAGGCTGCTCGATTCCGCCGGCGGCATCGTCCATGCTTTGCCGGAACTGGGAGGGGCTCCCTTTTACATCGTCAACGCCGACACCTTCTGGATCGACAGCGGCGTGCCCAACCTTGCCCGCCTCGCCCTTGCGTGGGACGCGGCGAAAATGGATATTCTGCTGATGCTCGCAGACCTCCAGTCAGCAACCGGACACAGCGGCGGCACCGATTTCCTGATGTCGCCGGACGGCGCCTTGCGGCGTTCGAAAGGCGACCCAACAGGCCTGATCTATGCCGGCGCGGCGATCGTCCATCCGCGTCTGTTCAAGGATGCGCCGGCCGGGCCGCATTCGCTCAACGCCTATTTCGATGCGGCCATCGCTGCCGGTCGCCTGTTCGGCATGGCGGTGCATGGCTGTTGGATCACCGTTGGCACGCCCGACGCCATTCCGTTGGCGGAAGCGGCGGTTGCCGCCGCTCTTGCTGAGTCGCCCAGCGCTTTTCCCGAGTCGACCAGCGCCTTCACTGAGTTGAAATGAGCGGCTCCCGCCGCGTTTTCTCGATCCCGCCCGGAGCGCCGTTTCTGCCGACGCTGGCCGAGGCCTTGCTGTCCGGGCGGCTCGTTCCCGGTTTCCGCTTCGACGGCGACCCGCTGGCGCTGGCCGACGCCACAATCTACCTGCCGACCCGCCGCGCCGCGCGGGCGCTGCGCGGCGTCTTCGTCGACCGTCTGGGTGGCCGCTCGGCGATCCTGCCGGTCATCCGCCCGCTCGGCGAGTTCGACGAGGACGAAGCTGCATTCGAGGCCGACGCATCGGCCGCGATCGACCTCGCACCGCCGATCGCCGCGATCGAGCGCCTGCTGCTGCTGGCGCCGCTGGTGCGCGCCTGGAAACGCCGCCTGCCGGCGCATGTCGCGGCCCTTTTCGCCGAGGAGATCGTCGTGCCGGCGTCGGCCGCCGACGCCATCTGGCTGGCGCGCGACCTGGCCCGGCTGATGGACGAGATCGAGACGGAAGGTACGGACTGGGCCAGGCTCGCAGATCTGGTGACCGGCAACCTTGCCGGCTGGTGGCAAGTGACGCTCGACTTCCTGAGCATCGTCACCGAAAACTGGCCGAACCTGCTCGAAGAACGCAACCGCTCCAACCCTGCCGCGCATCGCAATGCGCTGATAAGGCTGGAAGCAGCGCGGCTGAAGCGAAATCCGCCCACCGGGCCGGTGGTCGCCGCCGGCTCCACCGGGTCTATTCCCGCCACCGCCGAACTGCTTGCGGTGATCGCCGGCCTGCCTAGCGGCGCGGTCGTGCTGCCCGGCCTCGACCTGATGCTGGATGAGCCGTCGTTCCAGGCAATCGCGGCACTTGGCGCCCGCCCGGCCTTGCTTGGCCACCCGCAATACGGCCTGGCAAAGCTGATCGGCAAGATCGGCGTGCTGCGTGGCGATGTCGAGGAGATCGCCGTTGCCGAAAGGCCACTCGCGCTGCGCGCCGCACTTGTCGGCGAGGCGCTGCGGCCGGCGGAGACCACCGAGCTCTGGGCCGAGACGCGCGCGCGCTTCACGGCCGGCGATATCACCGAGGCCTTCGCCGGTGTGACGCTTCTCGAAGCCGCCAGCGAACGCGACGAAGCGGTGGCGATCGCAGTCGCGCTCAAACGTGCCGTCGAGCAGCCCGGCCAGCGCGCCGCACTCGTAACCGGCGACCGCGCCCTGGCGCGGCGCGTCTCGGTCGAGCTGCTGCGCTTCAGCGTCGTCGCAGACGATTCCGGCGGCACGCCGCTCATCAACACGCCAGCCGCCGGCCTGCTCAGGCTGGCGCTTCAGGCCGCCTTCCGCCCCGGCGATCCCGTGGCTCTGCTGTCGCTGCTCAAGCACCCGCTGCTTGGCCTCGGCCTGGAGCGCGCAAGCGTCCGCCATGCGGCAGAGATCGTCGAACTGGTGGCGCTGCGCGGCGGCACCGGCCGCCCCGACGTCGCATCGCTGCCCGAGCTCTTCGAGGCCCGCCTGACCGGCCTGGGCGGCACCCGCCCGCCTTTCTGGTTTTCCCGCCTGACTGTGCGAAATATCGAGGGCGCCCGCGAATTGCTCGTCCGCCTTGCCGCTGCGCTGGCGCCGCTGATCGCTTTTCGCAGTCAAGCCGAGGCCGATCTTGCCGAATTGACCCGGGCCAGCGTCGTCGCGCTCGAAAGCCTCGGCCGCCCCGCGGATGGCAGCCTGAGCGAACTCTATGCCGGCGACGCCGGCGAAAAGCTCGCCGAGCTCTTGCGTGGGCTGGTCGCCGCCTCGGCGCCGTTCTCCTTCGCGGCGACCGAATGGCCCGATGTGATGGAGGCGCTGATCGCGCCCGAAACCGTCAAGCCGGCACAAGGGACCGACAGGAACATCGCCATCTGGGGTGCGCTGGAAGCCCGGTTGCAGAACGTCGACACGCTGGTCATCGGCGGGCTCAATGAGGGCGTGTGGCCGCGCAAGCCGGAAAGCGACCGCTTCATGTCGCGGCTGATGAAGACCGGCATCGATCTCGAGCCGCCCGAACGGCGCATCGGCTTGGCCGCCCATGATTTCCAGATGGCGATGGGGACCAAGAAAGTGGTGCTGGCGCGCTCCGCTCGCTCAGGCGACGCGCCGGCGGTGCCGTCGCGCTGGCTGCAACGCCTCCTGACATTCATCGGCAAGGACCATGCGGCGGTGCTTCGCCGGCGTGGGGATGAATTCCTGTCCTGGGCCCGTGCGCTCGACGCCGGCGAAAGAAGAGACTTCGCGCCGCGACCGCAGCCGAAGCCGCCGCTGGCTGTGCGGCCTCAGCACTTCTCCGTCACCGAGATCGAGACGCTGCGCCGCGACCCGTACGCGGTCTACGCCAGGAGGATCCTCGGCCTGATGCCGCTCGATCCGATCATCCGCGACCCGGGCGCTGCCGAACGCGGCACGCTGTTTCACGCCATCCTGCATCTCTTTTCGCGGACCGTGGCCGACCCGCTTGTGCCGGAGGCGCTGGACGGCCTCATTGCCGCCGGCCGCCAATGCTTTGCCGAGACGGCCCTTCCTCCCGATGTCGAGGCGGTGTGGTGGCCGCGCTTTGAAAAGCTTGCCGCCGGCATCATCGAATGGGAGCGCGGCCGCGCCTTCGCCGTGACACGGCGCCACGCGGAGGAACGCGCCGAAAAAACCGGCGTCGGCCAGTCCGGCGTGACGCTGTCCGGCTATGCCGATCGCGTCGACCTCCTGGCCGGCGGCATGGCCGACATCCTCGACTACAAGACCGGCTCCTCGCCGTCCAAGGCACAGGCCCATACGCTGCTTTCGCCGCAACTGGCGCTTGAGGGCGCGCTGCTCAGGCGCGGCGCTTTCAAGGGGCTTGGCGCGCGCGAGCCGTCGCAGCTGGCCTTCATCAGGCTGAAGCCGAACGGCGAGGTGTTCGAGGAATCCATCCTCGAATACAATCGCAAGCCGCGAACCGCAGCCGATCTTGCCGAGGAGGCCTGGGCGCGGCTCGAAAAACTGCTGATCCACTATGCCGACCCGGCGACCGGCTATCTTTCGCGCGCGCTGCCGTTCCGTGAGGGCGAGACCGACGGCGACTACGACCATCTCGCCCGCGTGCTCGAATGGTCTGCCGGCGGCGACGCCGACGACGAGGGAGGGGAGGCATGAAGAAGGCCTATCCCATCCCGACCGATACCGCCGCCAGCCAGGCCAGCGCCTCCGACCCGCAAAACTCCGCCTGGGTGTCGGCCAATGCCGGATCGGGCAAGACCCACGTGCTGGCCCAACGCGTTATCCGGCTCTTGCTGCGCGGCACCGATCCGTCGAAGATCCTGTGCCTGACCTATACCCGGGCCGCCGCCGCCAACATGTCGAACAGGGTGTTTTCGACGCTGTCGGAATGGACGGCGCTTGGCGACGTCGAACTGGCGGCAAGGATAGAGGCGCTGGACGGTCGCCAACCCGATCGCGAAACCATACGCCGCGCCCGCCGGCTGTTCGCCGAGGCGCTGGAAACACCGGGCGGGCTGAAGATCCAGACCATTCACGCCTTCTGCGAATCCGTGCTGCACCAGTTTCCGCTGGAAGCCAACATACCGGCTCATTTCGAAATGCTCGATCCGCAGATGGAGGCGTCGCTCTTCGCCGCCGCCCGCCGCGACATGATCTCAGGCACTGCCGCCGGCGATGCGGGACTGGCCGAGGCTTTCGCCACCATTCTGGAACGCGGCGGCGAACATGGGCTCGACGCGCTGCTGGCCGAGATCGTGCGCAAGCGCGACGGTTTGCGCGCCTTCATCAGCGCGGCCGGCGGCGATGGCTTCCGGGCGCTGTTCGATGAGTTCAGGTTTCGCGCCGGCCAGACCGCCGAAGGCCTGGCGGCGTCCGTCTGGCCGCTGCCGGGCTTCCTGCCGGACTATTTCATCACCTTTGCCCGCGCTGCCGAAGCCGCCGATGCCCGCATCGTGCTGAACAATTTGCTGCCCTACGCCCATCTTGCCTTCGCCGAGGACGATCCGGTTCGCCGGCTGCAATTGCTGGCAAAAGCCTTCCTGCGGGCGGATGGCGAGCCTTATGAGCCGGCAAAGACCTTCAAGAAGGCGTTGCTCGACCGGTTGCCGGATCTTGCCGAGCGCTATCTCCTAGCGGCCGATGCCATCCTCGAAATCTCCGACCGGCTGGCCTTGTTCAGGATGCTGGAGGGCACACGTGCCGCGCTGACCATCGCCGACTGGCTGATCGCCCGCTACGAACACTTGAAGCGCGCCCGCGGCTTTCTCGATTTCAACGACCTCATCACCCGAACGGTCAATCTTCTGGCGCGGCCCGACGCCGGTCCATGGGTGCAATACAAGCTCGACCAAGGCATCGACCATATACTGCTCGACGAGGCGCAGGACACCAGTCCCGACCAGTGGGAGGTGGTGAAACGGCTGGCCGAGGAATTCTTTGCCGGGCTCGGCGCGCGCGACACGGTCCACCGCACGGTCTTTGCCGTCGGCGACGAAAAACAGTCGATCTATTCCTTTCAAGGAGCGGCGCCAGACTCCTTCGCCGACTCAAGGCTGCTGTTTTCCGGGAAGGTGCGCGACGCCAACGCCGCCTTCGCCGACCTCAAGTTGACCTGGTCCTTCCGCTCGACCGACGACGTGCTTGCGGCGGTGGACCGTGTCTTTGCCGACCCGGCCGTGCGGCGCGGCATCAGCCACGATCCCGACCCGCTGAACCACAAGGCGATCCGCACGGATGCGCCGGGCTATGTCGAGGTCTGGCCGTCGGTCGGCGCCGACGTCGTCGACGAACCCGACGACTGGACGCAAGCCGTCGACCACGCCCACGCGCCGGCGGTGCGCGTTGCCGAAAACGTGGCGGCGACCATTGCCGGCTGGATCGGCGCCGACGAGATCATCGAAGGCCGCGGCAAGAAGCTTCGGCCCGGCGACGTGCTGGTGCTGGTGCGCAAGCGCGATCGCTTCGTCCATGCGCTGACACGCGCGCTGAAGCGTCGTGACATCCCGGTCGCCGGCGCCGACCGGCTCAGCCTGCCCGGCCATATCGCGGTGAAGGACCTGATCGCGCTCGGCCACTTTCTTGTCCAGCCTGAGGACGATCTGTCGCTTGCCGCCGTGCTGCGCAGCCCGATTTTCGATGTTTCGGAAGAGATGCTTTTCGCGCTCGCCGGCGCGCGGCCGTCGGGCCTCTCCTTGATCGCATCGCTCAGGCAGCAAGCCGGCGAAAGCACTGCCTTGGCCGCAATCGCTGCCCAGCTCGACACATGGTCCGATGAAGCCGCATTCAAGCCGGTGTTCGAATTCTATGCCGGGGCTCTCGCCCGCGACGGCCTGCGCAAGAAGATGATCGCGCGGCTCGGGCCGGAAGCCGGCGACATCCTCGACGAGTTTCTGAGCTTCTGCCTGGCCGAGGAGCGGACCGGCCTGCCGGGACTGGAATCCTTCCTGTCGACGCTGGAGAATGCCGGCCCCGAGATCAAGCGTGAAATGGACCAGACCCGCGACGAGGTTCGCGTCATGACCGTGCATGCCGCCAAGGGCCTGGAAGCGCCTGTCGTGTTCCTGGTCGATGGTGGCTCGGCGCCGTTCAGCGACCAGCATCTACCGCGACTGATGCCGATCGATGGCTCGGGCGAATACTGGGACGGCAAGGGTTATCTCTGGCGTTCGGCCAGCGATGTCGCCAATGGATTTTCACGGGCCGCTTCGGTCCGCGCCCGCGAGCTGGCCGACGACGAATACCGCCGGCTGCTCTATGTCGGCATGACCCGCGCCGAGGACCGGCTGATCGTCTGCGGCTATCACGGCAAGCGGGCGCCGAACGTCGGCACCTGGCATTCGGTCGTCAGCCGCGCGCTGGTCGGCGCCCCCGAAAGCGCAGAGCGGCAGCACCCCGCCACCGGCGAGACCGTGCATCGCTTTCACGTGACAAAATTGCCGCCGGTCGCACAGGCGGCCGCCGAAGAAGCGCGGCAGACGCATCAGTTCGAGCCGTTGCCGAAAACCCTGTTCCAGCCCTTGCCGCCCTTCGAGGACCTGCCGCGCCCGCTGTCGCCGTCCGGCGCCTCGGCGCTGATCGACGAGGCCAAGCAAGCGGTGATCGACACCGGCTCGCCGGTGCTGGACGCTGAGAAGGAGCCCGGCTTTGCCGTGGTGCGGGGACTGGCGCTGCACAAATTGTTGCAGATGCTGCCGGGCATTGCCGAGGCCGAACGCCGGGATGCCGCGGAGCGCTACCTCAAGCGCGCCGGCGCGCAATGGCCTGAAACCGAGCGCGACAAGGCCTTGGCCTCGGTGGCAGCGATCCTTGCCGACAGCCGTTTCGCGCCATTGTTTGCGTCATCGTCGCGCGCCGAAGTCGCGGTCATGGGCAGCCTGGAGGTGAAGGGCAAGCTGCGCTCGATCTGCGGCAAGATCGACCGGCTGGCGGTCACATCGGGCAAGGTGTCGATCGTCGACTACAAGACCAATAGGCCGGCGCCTGCAACCCTAGCGGACGTTCCACCGGCCTATGTCCTGCAGCTCGCGCTCTATCGCGCGCTGCTCCAGCCACTTTATCCCGGGCATGAAGTCTCTGCGGCGCTGTTGTTCACTGAAGCGCCACGCTTGATCGAGCTCCCGCCGGCGGTCATGGACGACGCTCTTGCCCGACTCACGGGAGCGTGACACAACAGCTGCTTGAAGAAGGGCACGATCACCACCACATTTGGTGCGACAATAACTCTTGAAAGGATTTTCGCATGGCCACCGTCAAGGTCGACAAGAGCAATTTCCAGACCGATGTGCTTGATGCCAAGGAGCCGGTCGTCGTCGATTTCTGGGCGGAGTGGTGCGGCCCGTGCAAGATGATCGCGCCGGCGCTGGAAGACATCGCCATCGAACTCGGCAGCAAGGTCAAGATCGCCAAGCTCAACATTGACGAGAATCCCGAGCTGGCCGCGCAGTTCGGCGTGCGCTCGATCCCGACGCTGATGATCTTCAAGGGCGGCGAAATGGCCGACATGAAGGTCGGTGCCGCGCCGAAGACGGCGCTGTCGCACTGGATCAACGGCAATCTCGCCTGATCCGACCTGAATCTATGCAATCAAGCCCGGCCCTCGCGCCGGGCTTTTTGTTGGCGTCATCTACAGCGCCGCGCGTCCCTTGGACGCGCAAAGGACGCTGTAGCACTTGATCTTGCGCATGACCCAGAAAATCGAATGCGATTTTCTGGGTCATGCGCTGGTCCGCCCTGGCACTCGCCACTTGCCGGCTCATGTTCTTGTCTGGCTTAAAGCAGGAGAACGACATGACCGGATCCGCCAAGGCCACCGTCTTCATCGACAATGAGCGCGTCATCGTCACCGAATACCGCTTCGCGCCGGGCGACAACACCGGCTGGCACCGTCACGGCCATGATTACGTCATCGTGCCGCTGATGGACGGCAAGCTCAAGCTCCTGACCAAGGACGGCGAATCCTTCGCCGAAATGAAGAAGGGCGCGCCCTATTTCCGCAAGGAGGGCGTGGAGCATGACGTCATCAATGCCAATGAGGGCGAGTATGCCTTCATCGAGATCGAGCTGAAGTAACGCGGGAGCAGACCCTCGCAACATCGCCGGTGGAGGCAGGACCGTATTGGGAAGAGTCCGCTTGAATGCCACTCATATTGACGCTACATTACGTCAGAAAATGTGTGGATTGAAGGAAGGCTGAGATGGCTCTGGTCCAGTACGCGGACGGTGGGTTCTTTGCCCCAAGAAAAATCGCCGAGGCGCTGCGCACCACCAGCGAGGAAGTGGCCCGGACTGCCGGGCTCGGTCGCGACGCCGTTCAGCGCAAGGAACGCATCCGTTCCGACAGGACGCAGCGCCGCCTGCGCGAGATGGTTGAAATCATCAACAAGGTTGAACCGCGCTTTGGCTCCGCGCTGATGGCGTATGCCTGGTACCGGTCCGAGCCTCTGCCCGGCTTTTCGGGACAGACGGCCATGCAGCTTGTGCGCGGCGGGCGGGCCGCTGAGGTGCTTGAATATGTCGATGCGATCGATGCCGGCGTTCACGCCTGACACAACTGATGCACTACCGCGGCAAACTGTTTCGGGCGATCAACCCAATCTACGCACGTGAACCGCTCTCGGGGCGCGGCGCCGCATTGTTTGGCGGGCGGTTCAACCCGAAGGGCACGCCGGCGCTCTATACATCACTGACCGTCATAACCGCTCTGCGCGAGGCCAACCAGGTCGGCAATCTCCAGCCGACGACGCTCGTTTCCTATGACGCCGAAATCGCAAGTGTTTTCGACAGCCGGGACGAGGCCGCGCTCAAGGATGAAGGGTTGGATGCAACAGCTCTTGCCGACAGCGCGTGGCGGGATCAGATGCAGGCAAGCGGAGAAGCAAGAACGCAGGCTTTGGCGCGCCGATTGATCGCGAAGGGCTATCCAGCCATGCTTGTTCGCAGCTTTGCGGCCGGCGCTGTCGAGACGGATCTCAACCTCGTTCTATGGAAATGGGGCGATGATCCTCCGTGGCGGCTCGCGCTGATCGACGACGAAGGCAGACTGTCGTGAGAAGCGCAATGACTTGGCAATCGCTCCCGCGTTCTGGAGCGTTCAGCTTTCGATAGAACCGCCGAACCGCTCTCTAAGTATTTGTTTTACGCAATTCCCTAGGAAAGCGCTACGCGCTTTTCCCGGAAAACCGCGACCTACTTTTCCTGGAATTGCTCTGGCCTCTTGGTACCGGAGGTCCGGCAGAATAGATCAGGTCGGCGGTGTGCCGTTTTCGGCCAGTACCGCGCCGGCCAGATAGAGCGAGCCGCTGATCAGGATGCGCGGTGGCGGTCCGTCCCATGTGTCGCGCAGCAGCATCAGCGCGTTGGCGACGGAGCTCACCGGTTCGGCCGACAGGCCGGCCTCGACGGCGCGGATCGCCAATTCGTCATTCGGCACGCTGGCCTCGCTGAGGCTCACCGGCACCGTGTAGACATGCCGCACCAAACCCTTGAAGGCGCGGAAATAACCGCTTTGGTCCTTGGTGTTGATCATGCCGGAAATCAGGAACAGCGGCCGCGGGTTCTTTTCCTCCTGCTCGGCAAGTGCTTCGGCGACGACCACACCGGCGCCCGGATTGTGGCCGCCGTCGAGCCAGATGTCGGCGCCCGTCGGCGCCAGTACCGTCAGTCTGCCTTGCGGCAATTTCTGCATCCGCCCCGGCCAGGTGACATTGGCCATTGCCTTGTCGGCGACGCGATGGCTGATCTCGAAGCCCGCCGCCTTGGCTGCCGCAATCGCCGCCGCCGCATTGGCGAACTGATGGCGCCCGGGCAGGCGCGGCGGTGACAGGTCCATCAATCCGTCTTCGTCCTGATAGACCATCCGGCCGTTTTCCTCGAAGGCGAGGAAATCCTGGCCGTAGACGAAGGCGGGACAGTCGAGCCGCTCGGCGGTTTCGATAAGCACCTGCAGCGCCGTCTCGCTTTCCTGCGCGCCGATGACCACCGGACAACCGCTTTTGATGATGCCAGCCTTTTCGGCGGCGATCAGTTCGACACGGTCGCCGAGAAAGGATTCGTGGTCGAGCGAGACCGGCATGATAACCGACACCGCCGGCTCGGTGATGACATTGGTGGCGTCGAAGCGGCCGCCGAGACCGACCTCGATGATGACGGCATCTGCCGGATGTTCGGAAAACAGCAGGAAGGTGACGGCGGTGAGGATTTCGAAGACGGTGATCTTCTGGCCCTCATTGGCCTTGGCGACGCGGGCGATGGCGTCGGCGAAGACCTTGTCCTCGACCAGTCTGCCGCCGCCGTCGGCGGCCAGCCGGTAGCGCTCATGCCAGTTCACCAGATGCGGCGATGTGTGGACATGGACGCGGTGGCCGGCCGCTTCGAGCAGCGCCCGCGAAAACGCGGCGCAGGAGCCCTTGCCGTTGGTGCCGGCGATGTGGATGACCGGCGGCAGATGGTTCTGCGGATTGCCCAGCCGCTCCAGCAGCCGCGAAATGCGGTCGAGCGAAAGATCGAAGCCCTTCGGATGAAGCGACATCAGGCTTTCGATTTCGCGGTCGGCGGCAAGCGTGGTCATGGGAGAATCCTAGCGCATGACCCCGAAAATCGAAATCGATTTTCGGAAAGGATCATGCGCGAAATCAAGATGCTACAGCGCCACAAATGGCACGCAATCGCGGTTCGCGACGAAGGATGTCGCGTCAGGCTTGCGGGCGTGTTTCCGCCGGGAGCGCCACCGGCGGCAGGATTTCCGGTTCCAGCGGCTTTTCTTCTTCCGGCAGCTTGAGCAGCATTTTCAGCAGCCGCGCGATCGTCTGGCGCATCTCCAGCCGCGACACCACCATGTCGACCATGCCGTGCTCCATCAGATACTCGGAGCGCTGGAAGCCGTCGGGCAGCTTTTCCCGGATGGTCTGCTCGATGACGCGCGGCCCGGCAAAGCCGATCAGCGCGCCGGGTTCGGCGATGTGCACGTCGCCCAGCATGGCGTAGGAGGCGGTGACGCCGCCGGTGGTCGGGTTGGTCAGGACGACGATATAGGGAAGGCCGGCTTCCTTCAGCCGATCGACGCCGATCGTGGTTCTCGGCAATTGCATGAGCGAGAGGATGCCTTCCTGCATGCGGGCGCCGCCGGAGGCCGCGAACAGGATCAGCGGCCGCTTGCGTTGCACTGCGACCTCGAAGCCACGAACGATGGCGTCGCCGGCGGCCATGCCGAGCGAGCCGCCCATGAAGGCGAAGTCCTGCACGGTCACCACCACCGGCAGGCCTTCGACGGTGCCCAGTGCATTGATGATCGCGTCCTCCAGCCCGGTCTTGGCCTTGGCATCCTTCAGCCGATCGGTGTAGCGCTTCTCGTCGCGGAATTTCAGCGGGTCCTGCACCACTTTGGGATTTTCGAGCATCTCGTACTTGCCGTCGTCGAAGAAGAATTTCAGCCGCTCCTTGGCCGAGATCTTCATGTGGTGGCCGGAGGACGGGATGACGAACTGGTTCTGCTCCAGGTCCTTGTGGAAGACCATCTCGCCGGTCTCCGGATCCTTGATCCAGAGGTTCTCAGGCATGTCGGTGCGCCGGCCGAGCATCGAATTGATCTTCGGGCGAACGTAGTTGGTGATCCAGTTCATCGCTTCGGCTCCTGTCCTGACGAAGAGGTAGGACGGTTATTCGGCGGCAGCAAGGCGGGCCGCACGCACGCCTTGCGAAAGCTCGCTGACCAGCGTGGCGACCGCCTCGGCCGGATCGGCGGTCTTTTCGCCCTTCGGTCCCAGAACATTGGCGACCGCATTGACGATCGCGGTGCCGACGACGACGCCGTCGGCCGACGCCCCGATGATGCGCGCCTGTTCGGCGGTCTTGACGCCGAAGCCGACGCAGACCGGCAGGTCGGTATGGCCCTTGATGCGCGTGACCGCCGCCGCCACCTTGCCGGTGTCGGCAAGTGCTGAACCGGTGATGCCGGTCATCGACACGTAGTAGACGAAGCCGGAGGTGTTCTGCAGCACCTTGGGCAGGCGCTTGTCGTCGGTGGTCGGCGTCGCCAGCCGGATGAAATTGATGCCGGCCTTCAGCGCCGGAATGCACAATTCCTCATCCATTTCCGGCGGCAGATCGACGACGATCAGCCCGTCTATGCCGCTGGCCAGCGCGTCGCTCAGGAAGCGGTCGACGCCATGGATGTAGATCGGATTGTAGTAGCCCATCAAAACGATCGGCGTTTCCTGGTCGGCGGCGCGGAATTCCGACGCCATCTTCAGCGTCTTGACCAGCGTCTGGCCACCTTTCAGCGCGCGCAGGCCGGCGGCCTGGATCGCCGGGCCGTCGGCCATCGGATCGGAAAACGGCATGCCCATTTCGATGATGTCGGCGCCTGCCTTGGGCAGCGCCTTCATGATCGACAAAGCGGTGTCGTAGTCCGGGTCGCCGCTCATGAAATAGGTGACGAGCGCCGGGCGGCCCTCGGCCTTCAGCTTGGCCATGCGGCGGTCGATGCGGGTGGTCATGATCAGATCTCCATGCCCAGCATATTGGCCACCGTATGCACATCCTTGTCGCCGCGGCCGGACAGGTTGACGATGACGATCTGGTCCTTGTCCATGGCGGGTACGATCTTCACCGCATGCGCGATGGCATGGGCGGATTCGAGCGCCGGAATGATGCCTTCGACGCGCGTCGTCAGCTGGAATGCCTCCAGCGCCTCGTCGTCGAGGATGGGCACATAGTCGACGCGGCCACTGTCGCGCAGCCAGGAATGCTCCGGCCCGACGCCCGGATAGTCGAGGCCAGCCGAGATCGAATGCCCGTCCATGATCTGCCCGTCGGCGTTCTGCAGGAGATAGGTGCGGTTGCCGTGCAGCACGCCGGGCGCGCCGGCACTCATCGAGGCGCAATGCTCGATGCCGTCGAGGCCGCGGCCGCCGGCCGCGATGCCGATGATCTTTACGCTGCGGTCGTCGAGGAACGGGTGAAACAGGCCGATGGCGTTCGAGCCGCCGCCGACGGCGGCGATGATCGTGTCCGGCAGCCGGCCTTCCTGCTCGAGGATCTGGGCGCGCGCCTCAATGCCGATCACCGACTGGAAGTCGCGCACCAGCTCCGGATAAGGATGGGGGCCGGCGGCGGTGCCGATCAGGTAATAGGTGTCCTCGACATTGGTCACCCAATCCCGAAGAGCTTCGTTCATGGCGTCCTTCAGCGTACCGTGGCCGGCCGTCACTGGCCGCACCTCGGCACCGAGCAGCTTCATCCGGAAGACGTTCGGGCTTTGCCGCGCGACGTCGGTGGCGCCCATATAGACGACACAAGGAAAACCGAAACGCGCCGCCACCGTAGCCGACGCGACGCCGTGCTGGCCGGCGCCGGTCTCGGCGATGATGCGCTTCTTGCCCATGCGCTTAGCCAGCAGGATCTGGCCGAGGCAATTGTTGATCTTGTGCGAGCCGGTGTGGTTCAAATCCTCGCGCTTGAAATAGACCTTTGCGCCGCCCCCAAGACCCTTCGCCGAGGAAACCTCGCGAAGATGCCTGGTCAGGCCTTCGGCGAAATAAAGCTTCGACGGCCGCCCCGCATAGTGGGTTGAAAGGTTAGTCAGTTCGGCCTTGAAATCAGGATCGTCCTTGACCTCGTTCCAGTGCCGCTCGAGGTCGAGGATCAGCGGCATCAACGTTTCGGCAACGAAACGACCGCCGAAGATGCCGAACATACCCTGCTCGTCGGGTCCGGTGCGGAAGGAATTGGGTATCGCCGGCCTGTTCATCGCCGATCTCCTAGTTGGTTTGAAGCATGGTCAGGCCGCGCGGTTGTCGCGTGCTGCCCTGACGGCCCGGAAAAATTGTTCGATCAGCGCCGGATCCTTGACGCCCGGTGCGCTTTCCACGCCCGAGGAAATGTCTAGTCCGGGCGGGTTGGCAAGCCGAAAGGCATCGCCGATATTGGCGGCGTTGAGCCCACCGGAAAGCATGTAATCGACGCCTGCGTCAAGGCCGGCCAGAACGCGCCAGTCGAAGGCAATGCCGTTGCCGCCCGGCAGTTCCGAACCCTTCGGCGGCTTGGCGTCGAACAGGAAACGGTCAGCTATGCCGACGTAGGGTCTTATCCGCTCCAGGTCGGCAGCCTCGCTGACCGGCAGCGCCTTCATTACCGGCAGGCCATAGCGGCCCTTGATCTCGGCCACCCGCTCCGGCGTTTCCGAACCATGCAACTGGAGCATGTCCGGACGCATTTTTTCGACGATTTCATCCAGAAACGCATCGCCGGCGTCGACCGTCACGGCAACCGCCTTGGCCTTGCCGATTGCCGCTTCGCGCAAGCGGCCGGCTTCCGCCGGCTCGACATAGCGCGGGCTTTTGGCGAAGAAAATAAAGCCGACATGGCTGGCGCCGCCGGCCACTGCCGCGGCCAACGCCTTGTCGGTCTTCAATCCGCATATCTTGATGTCGAGCGCCATGGCGCGGGGATTGGCACGAAACGGCAAAAGAGTCGAGAAAAAGCGTCCTGTTTGCCGCCAGCGCGGAACGCGCTACCTTCCTAAGACAAGAGAGCGGAACGCGCTACCTTACTTCAGATAGTAGAGGCGGGAGCAAACAAGCATGGCAGACGAGACCGTCGCCCAACTCAGGCAGAAGATCGCGCAGGCCCGCGAGGTCATCGCTCATTTGATGGACAAGGCTGCCTTCAACGGCGCCGAGGCACACCGCGCGCTGGATTATTTCGGCAGTGACACCTTCAAGAAGGACTTCTTGCCATGGCCGCGCCATACCGACGAAGGTTTGCGTCCTGAAGAGCTCAACGCTGCCAACGACGATTGATCGGCGATCTACTCGAACATGATCGCTTGCAGCGCGCCGCCATTGCGCTTGAGCCAATCCTTGCAGCGCTCGGTGTCCGGGCAGAGCTGCTCGCACAATTTCCAGAATTTCGGGCCGTGGTTCATCTCCTTGAGATGCGCCACCTCATGCGCGACGAGGTAGTTTATGACCGGTCGCGGCGCCATCATGATGCGCCAGGAGAAGGACAGGTTGCCGTCCGACGTGCACGACCCCCAGCGGCTCGACGTGTCCTTGAAGCGGATTGCCTTGGCGCGCTTGCCGACCGCCCCGGTATGCTTGACCACCAGCGCCTCGATCTCGCGCTTGGCTTCGCGCTTGAGAAAATCGGCGATGCGGCGCGGCAGGTGCACGCGATCGCCATGCACGATCATCAGCGGGCCGCGTTCGTCGCGCGACAGCGTGACGGTCCCGCGTTTCGAAGGCTCATGAACGATGCGATGCGGCACGCCGCGCACCGGTATCTTTATGCCCGGCCGCACCTGCGGCCGGTTGGGCACCTTGGCCAGCCGCTGCTCCAGCCAGTCCTGATGGCGATCGAGGAATTTTTCGACCTCGCCCCGCCGCAGGCCCGGCGGCACGGTGATGCGCAGACCACGGCCGCCGGAATCGATGCGCAGCGTCAGGCGCCGTGCCCGGTCGCTCTCGACGATCTTGAGCGGCAGCGTGCGGCCGGCAACACAATGCTCCCGCTCCACGACGGGGGCGGGCCTGGGTTTGGTCAGGTTGCGGAAGAAGCCGAATGACATGGCGGGACGATACGTGATTCGAGGAAAACGAATAGAACAAAAAAGAAACGGCGCCGCTGACGCGACGCCGTTTTTGATTATTTATATCAGGCCAAGTGCGTCACTCGTCCAGTAGGCCTGGCGTGGATTTGCCACCGTTGCCAGTCCCCGTCGAGCCGGTCGATCCACCAGTTGTAGGAGATGTCGGCTTGTTGCGGTTCGCCATGAAGCGATCGAACTCTTCCTGGTCCTTGGCGCGACGCAATTCCCTGGCATATTCGTCGAACTCGCTCAGCATCTCGTCGAGCTTGCGGCGCTCTTCATTGAGCCGCTCGAGTTCCTTTTCGCGCCAGTCGTCGAAAGCGACGTTGCCGGTGCGGGCGGAGCCGTGGCCCCAGCGCGCCGCCTTGTCGGAACCGCGGCGGCAGCCGGCAAAGATGCCGTCGGTCGCGCGGTTGACGTCGCGCTTGAAGCCCTCAAGCCGGTCGCCCCAGATGATGTAGGCGAGCATGGCGAGGCCGAGCGGCCAGAACACCATGAAGCCGATCACCATCAGAGCGATGGTCGCCGGGGTCCAGGCCGGACGGATCAATGCAGATGTGTTCATTTTCTCCCAATCCTTCAGTTGGAGACAGCCAATCCCGGCTGCGTGGAATCGAAATGGGATGGGAAAAACCGCGATTCAAGACAGCGCCGGCCAAAACCGGATAATCGTTTGAAATGCTTATCGCTTTTTGAGCGTTTCGAGGAAAAGAACGACCAGGCCCGCAATCAGCCCCCAGAACGCCGCGCCGACGCCGAACAGCGTCAGCCCCGAAGCGGTGACGGCAAAGGTGACGGTGGCGGCCATGCGTTCGCCGTCTTCCTTCAAGGCGATCGACAGCGCGTTGGCGAGCGGCGCCATCAGCGCCAGTCCGGCCACCAGCACGATCAGGCTCTGCGGCAGCACGGCGAAGATCGCCACCAGCGAGGCGCCGAAAATGGCGAAGACGAGATAGGCAAGCGCGTAGAAGGGACCGGTCTTCCAGCGCTCGCCCGGATCGGGATGCACATCGGGACCGGTGCAGATCGCCGCCGAGATCGCCGCCAGATTGGTGGTCGAGGCCCCGAACGGCGCCGACAGCAGCGAAAGCAGGCCGGTGACGCCGATCAGCTGGCCAGGTTCCGGGTGATAGCCCGCGGCCCTCAGCACAGCCAGGCCGGACAGATTCTGCGAGGCCATGGTGACGAGATAGAGCGGTAGCGCCAGGCCGATGATCGCTGTGACGGTGAACTGCGGCGCAATCAGCGTCAATGTCGAAAGTTCCGGGGTCGGCAGACCACCGACCCGGCCGGTGAGGAAGGCGGCAGCGCCGCCGCCGATCAGCACCGCCAGCACCGAGAGCGCCGGATTGAACAAGCGGATGACAAAGAAGGCGGCGATCAGCGGCAGGATCAGCCACGGGTCGATGGGAATTGCCTTCACCGCATTAATGGCGAAGGTGACGACGATGCCGGCGAGCATCCCCGACGCGACCGAGGCCGGTATCCTGGCGATCAGCTTGGTCAAAGGCCTGAACAGGCCGGTGGCAATCAGCAAAATCCCGGTGACGATGAAGGCGCCGACGGCCTCGCCGATCGAAAAGCCGCTCGATGCCGCGATCAGCGCCACCCCTGGCGTCGACCATGCGGCGATGATCGGCATCCTGGTGCGCCATGACAGCCACAAGCTCTCGATCGCCATGGCGAGGCAGATCGCCGTCACCCAGCTGGCGGTTTCGACCTGCGTCGCGCCAACCGCCTTGGCGGCAGCGATGACGATGGCCAGCGTGCCGCCGAAGCCGACAATCGCCGCGACGAAGGCGGATACCGGAATGGAAATGCGCATGTCCCTAGCCTGCCTGCCGCACCATGGCGTCGACCGCCCGCACCAGCATGTCGAGATCCTGAGGTCGCGACAGACGGTGGTCGCCGTCGGGGATCAGCGACAGCGTGACGTCGTCGGCCGGCAGCAGGCCGACCAGTTTCAGCGCATGGCTCGGCGGCACGTCGGCATCGGCCAGCCCTTGCAATATATGGACGGGGCAATGGGTGTCGATCGGCCCGTTCATTGTCAGGTTGTTGCGGCCGTCCTCGATCAGCGCTCGGGTGTAGATGTAAGGCTCGGCCGAATAGCCCGACGGCTCCTCGAAAAAACCCTTTTTGGCAAGATCCCGCTTCTGCGCTTTGGTCAGCGCCGGCTCGACCAGCTCTGCAGTGAAATCCGACGCCGGCGCCAGCAGCACCAGGCCGGCGATGCGGTTCTCGCCTGCCATGTACAATTTTTGGCGCAGTTCCTGGACCATGCGCAGCGCGATCCATGCGCCCATCGACGAGCCGACCAGGATCTGACTGCCTTGCGTGAAATGGCGGAAGACAGCGAGGCTTTGCGAAAGCCAGTTCGAGATGGTGCCGTCGGCAAAGGCGCCACCCGATTCGCCATGACCGGAATAGTCGTGGCGCAGGAAAGCCCGGCCTTGCCCGCTCGCCCATTCCGCCAGCTTCTCGGCCTTGGTGCCCAGCATGTCCGACTTGTAGCCGCCGAGCCAGACGATGCCTGGTGCGGCACCCGCAGCGCGCCTGACAGCGATGCTGGTTCCGTCGACGTCGAGAAAAACCGGTGCGGTCATGGCTCACTCCTCACGCAGGTCTTTTGACACAGCTGGCGGTTCAACGAAAAGTGCTCGGCAACTTTCTTCATTTGGTACAGGCTGAAGGCAGGGAACAGGTGATTTCCTGAGAACGCTGTGCTATTGACTCCGGCCGCGCGCTCACCACATTGGCGCGTTCGCAATCTGAACTGAAAAACCCTGAACGAAACGGCTCAAGGAGACCACGACCATTCGCAGACCTTTCAAAGCAACGGCGCCCACCAAGGAGGGCCCGCGCTCCAACCGTGACATCCGGGTTCCCCGGGTCCAACTTATCGACGCCGAAGGCCACAACCATGGCGATGTCTCCATCAACGACGCATTGCTGCTCGCCGAAGAGGCTGGGCTCGATCTGGTCGAGATATCGCCCAACGCAGTGCCGCCCGTCGTAAAAATTCTCGATCTCGGCAAGCTGAAATACGCCAACCAGAAGAAGGCGGCCGAGGCGCGCAAGAACCAGAAGGTCATCGAGATCAAGGAGATCAAGATGCGCCCGAACATCGACAGCCATGACTACGAGACCAAGATGAAAGCGGTCCGGCGGTTTTTCGAGGAAGGTGACAAGGTCAAGCTGACATTGCGCTTTCGCGGCCGCGAGATGGCGCATATGGAACTCGGCATGCAGCTTCTGAATAAAGTTCGTGAGGAAGTGGCGCCCATCGCCAAGGTCGAAGCCGAACCGAAGCTCGAAGGCCGCCAGATGATGATGGTGCTGGCGCCCCGCTAAAGCGATCCCGTCAAAAACAAAAGGCCGCTTTGGCGGCCTTTTGTTTTTGTCTTTGTCTTCGCCATGATTTCTCCGCAAGTTGCATCGACAAGGATTCTGGTTGCCGGCCTCGCGGCGAAAGGATTGTCCCATGGCCGCTGCGGCACGTTCTCCGATTGAAAAGTCGTTCGACGAAATGGGCCGCTATCAGCGGCGCCGGCGCGTCCTGCTGGCGCTGCTGATCGGTGCTTTTTGCGCCTTGCTGATCTTCGGGGGCTCCACGCACGATGAACTAGGCCACGAACGCATAGAGGGGCAGTACGGGATCGCCCTGATACTGATCGGGATCGGCGGCCGGCTCTGGTCGATCCTCTATATCGGCGGCCGCAAGTCGGCCGAAGTGGTTGCTACCGGCCCATATTCGGTGATGCGCAACCCGCTGTATTTTTTCTCCACCGTAGCGGCCGCCGGCATCGGCGCCCAGACCGGCAGCGTGATCGTCTCGGTGGCGTCGGCGGTTTTGTGCGCGGCCGCGTTCTACATCGTCACGCTGCGCGAGGAACGGCATTTGACGACCGTGCTCGGGGCGCCGTACAAGGACTACATCGCACGAGTGCCGCGGTTTTTTCCCAATCCCCGGCTTTATCGCGATCAGGCCCAGGTCACCTTCACACCGCGCATCTTCAATCACACGCTGCGCGATGGCTTGATGTTCCTGGCTTCCATACCGTTTTCGAACTCATCGAGTCCGGACAGGAAAGCGGTGTAATTCCCGTCCTCTTCTGGCTGTATTGAGCGGGATGGGTAGGCAAAGGAGGCGCCATGCCACCCGCCTTCTCGCTTCTTTTCCTCGCGCGTCGTTGTCCCAAAACCGCTGCGAACCTCGGGTCAAGCGCATGGACAGGCTTTTGGGCAACATGCATTAAATTCGCCTGAATCATCCTGCAGGGCGTCCCGGCGATCGGCGGGGCGCCTGTTTCTTGGCCAGACGCTGCGATCGCTGGCGAAATTCCTCGACGATCGGATTCCCGACATGTTTAATGAAGTTAAATCGGCGCGGGCCGAACAAGCGCAGGCCAAGCGTGCGCTGGGCAGATATCAGCACGCGCGCAGGATGGTGCTTGCCGCCCTCGTGGTCGTCATGTTCGCGGCGCTGCTGTTTGGCCAATCTGCTTTTCCTCCCGAAAGCGTGCCGCACGAAACGATCGAAATGGTCGGCGTTCTGCTGATCTTTCTCGGCATTGTCGGGCGCTTGTGGTCGACGCTCTATATCGGCGGACGCAAATCCTCAGAGGTGGTTACCGGCGGACCCTATTCGATCACCCGCAATCCGCTCTATGTCTTCTCCTCGATAGCTGCCGCCGGCGTCGGCGCGCAGATGGGCTCGATCACTGCGGCGATCGGCTTCGCGGTGATTTGCGCCGCCGCCTTTCATATCGTCATCCTGCGCGAAGAGAAGTTCCTGAAGGAGGCCTTCGGTACTCCATTCCAGGCCTATATGGCACGGGTGCCGCGCTTCTTCCCGAAGCTTTCGCTGTATCAGGAAGGCAACACCGGCAGCTTCAAGCCGCGCCTGCTGCGGACGACGCTGCTGGACGGACTGGTGTTCCTCGTCGCCATGCCGTTTTTCGAATCGATCGACGGCGCCCAGCAATCAGGCATACTGCCGGTGCTGTTCCGTTTCCCATAGGCACAGGGTGTTGCGCGCCGCCCCGCTTTGACGTATAGCACCGCCGTTCCCAAAAACCGCCCGGCAGGGCATGCCGTGGCGGTTTCATTTGCTTTTCGGGCTTTGGTCGGCCTGAAGCGAACAACAAGCGCGATGATGCGCACATAATCGGAGTAGCAAAATGCCCAAGATGAAGACCAAGTCAGCCGCCAAGAAGCGGTTCAAGATCACAGGTACGGGTAAAGTCCTGTCGGCTGCGGCCGGCAAGCGTCACGGCATGATCAAGCGTTCCAACAAGTTCATTCGAAATGCCCGCGGCACGATGGTTCTGGCTGAACCGGATGGCAAGAAGGTCATCAAGAATTTTCTGCCGAACGGCCTCTAAGAGCATTCGGGCTGGACAACGTTTTAAGGAGATCATGACATGGCACGCGTAAAAAGAGGCGTCACCTCGCACGCCAAGCACAAGAAGGTCCTGAAAGCCGCCAAGGGTTTCTACGGCCGCCGTAAGAACACCATTCGCATCGCCAAGCAGGCGGTGGAAAAGTCGCTGCAGTACGCCTACCGCGACCGCAAGAACCGCAAGCGTTCGTTCCGCGCTCTGTGGATCCAGCGCATCAATGCCGCGGCCCACGAGCATGGCCTGACCTATGGCCGCTTCATCGACGGTCTCAACAAGGCCGGCATCGAGATCGATCGCAAGATCCTGTCGGACATGGCCATCCACGAGCCGCAGGCATTTGCCGCGCTTGTGGCCAAGGCCAAGGTTGCGCTCGAATACCTCAAGAACACCACGCCGAACGCTTTTGAAAGCGCTGTAGCCTAACCAGCGCCTTCCCAAGCAACTTCGACACTTGATTTGGGAAACCCGCGCTGGCAGGGCTGGCGCGGGTTTTTCTTTGCCTCCAATCGAGTCTGAAACATGAGTGACATGGAAACTCTCGAAAATTCCCTGATGACCGACATTGCGTCGGCCGCCGACGAACAGGCGATCGAGGCCGTGCGTGTTTCAGCGCTCGGCAAGAAGGGGTCGGTCTCCGAAATGCTGAAGACGCTCGGCTCGATGAGCGCAGAAGAGCGCCAGATAAAGGGCCCGGCTATCAACGGCCTCAAGAACCGTATCACTGAGGCGCTTACCGCGCGGCGCGCTGAGCTGAAGGACGTGGCGATCGCGGCACGGCTCGCGGCGGAAAAGGTCGACGTCACGCTGCCGGTGCGGCAATCGCCGGCCGAGCGTGGCCGCATCCATCCTATCAGCCAAGTCAGCGACGAGATTGCCGCTATCTTCGGCGACCTCGGCTTTGCCATCGCCGAAGGCCCCGATATCGAGACCGATTACTACAATTTCACCGCGCTGAATTTCCCGGAAGGCCATCCGGCGCGCGAGATGCACGACACCTTCTTCTTCCAGCCGGACGAGAAGGGCGAGCGCAAGCTTTTGCGCACCCACACCTCTCCGGTGCAGATCCGCACCATGGAGGTGCAGAAGCCTCCGATCCGCATCGTTATTCCCGGAAAAACCTACCGGCAGGATTCCGATGCCACGCACTCGCCGATGTTCCATCAGGTCGAGGGACTGGTGATCGACAGATCAGCCAATGTCGCCAACATGAAATGGGTGCTGGAGGAGTTCTGCAAGGCCTTCTTCGAGGTGCCGCAGGTCAAGATGCGCTTCCGGCCGTCCTTCTTCCCGTTCACCGAACCCAGCATGGAGGTTGACATCCAGTGCGACCGTTCGCGGCCGGGTGAGGTGCGCTTCGGCGAAGGCTCCGACTGGATGGAGATCCTCGGCTGCGGCATGGTCCACCCCAACGTGCTCCGCTACGGCGGGCTCGATCCCGATGAGTATCAGGGCTTTGCCTGGGGCATGGGCATCGACCGCATCGCCATGCTGAAATACGGCATGCCGGACCTGCGCGCCTTCTTCGACGCCGATGTGCGTTGGCTGTCGCATTACGGTTTTCGGCCGCTCGACATGCCGACCCTGTTCGGAGGCTTGAGCGCATGACAGCGGTCCACACCGGTGGCTGCCGCTGCGGCGCCGTGCGGTTCGAGGCTTCGGCCGAACCGCACCATGTCAGCTATTGCCATTGCGGTGATTGCCGGCGGGCCAGCGGCGCGCCGGTTTCGGCCTTTGTCGGCTTTCTGACCGAGCAGATCGCCTTCACGGGCAAGGCGCTGAAGATGTTCGAGAACGGCCCCGTGACGCGCTCCTTTTGCGGCATCTGCGGTTCGCCGATCGCCTATGTCGACGAGCGGCTGGCCGATCACATCTATTTCATGCTCGGCGCCATGGACATTCCGGCCTATTTCAAGCCGAAGCACCATGCCCATGTGCGCGAACAACTGCCCTTCCTGCACATGCCGGACGACTTGCCACGCCATTTGAAGACCAGCGTGCCCAGACCATCAGACGGAACACAGTCATGAAACTCACCCTCTCCTGGCTCAAGGATCACCTCGAGACCGATGCCTCGCTGGCCGAGATCGTCGAGCGGCTGACTTCGATCGGCCTCGAAGTCGAGCATGTCGACGACAGGTCGAGCCTGAAGCCTTTCGTCATCGCCAAGGTGCTGACGGCGGTGCAGCATCCCGACGCCGACCGGCTGCGCGTCCTGACGGTCGACATCGGCGACGGCAAGGCCCCTGTGCAGGTCGTCTGCGGCGCGCCCAATGCGCGCGCGGGCCTGATCGGCGCCTTTGCAGCACCCGGCACCTATATTCCCGGCATCGACGTGACGCTGACGGTCGGCAAGATCCGTGGCGTCGAAAGTCACGGCATGATGTGCTCCGAGCGCGAGCTCGAGCTTTCCGATGAGCATGACGGCATCATCGACCTGCCCGCCGATGCGCCGGTCGGCACCAGCTACGCCGCCTACGCGCATCTCGACGATCCGGTCATAGAGATCAACCTGACGCCGAACCGGCCGGATGCGACCAGTGTCTATGGCATCGCCCGCGATCTGGCGGCGAGTGGGCTCGGCCGCCTCGTCGGCGGCGCGATCATGCCGCATGCCGGCAGCGGCATGTGCCCGGTGAAGGTGACGATCGAGGCGCCGGAGCTCTGCCCCGGCTTCGCGCTGAGATTGGTGAAAGGCGTGAAGAACGGTCCGTCGCCCAAATGGCTGCAGCAGCGGCTGATCGCCATTGGGCTTCGGCCGATCAGCGCGCTGGTCGATATCACCAATTACGTCACCTTCGATCGTGGCCGGCCGCTGCATGTCTTCGACGCGAACAAGGTCGCCGGCAACCTTACCGTGCGCCGGGCGCGTGACGGTGAAAAGGTGCTGGCGCTCGACGGCCGCGAATACACGCTGACGCCTGATATGTGCGCCATCGCGGACGAGGACGGCGTCGAATCGATCGCCGGCATCATGGGCGGCGAGCATTCGGGCTGCGACGAGAACACGTCA
Organism: Mesorhizobium sp. M1322; assembly: GCF_040318085.1. NCBI lineage: Bacteria > Pseudomonadati > Pseudomonadota > Alphaproteobacteria > Hyphomicrobiales > Phyllobacteriaceae > Mesorhizobium > Mesorhizobium sp. M1322. Next base: position 1,542 of record NZ_JAMYLP010000068.1, on the reverse strand, counting down.
GACGTGCTGATCGAATCGGCACTTTGGGATCCGATGACCACGGCCCGCACCGGCCGCACGCTCGGCATCATCAGCGATGCGCGCTACCGGTTCGAGCGCGGCGTCGACCCTGAATTCATGGTGCCCGGCGTGGAGCTGGCGACCAAGCTGGTGCTGGATTTCTGCGGTGGGACGCCGACCGAAACCGAAGTCATCGGCTATGCCGGCCATGACGAGAAGATCGTTTCCTTCCCGCTGTCGGAAGTGAAGCGGCTGACCGGCATCGAGGTGCCCAGGAACGAGAGTCTCGCCATCCTTTCGCGCCTCGGCTTCAAGCCGGAAGGCGCGGGCGATGTCGTCGATGTAGCGGTGCCGTCCTGGCGGCCGGATGTCGACGGCAAGGCCGATCTGGTCGAGGAAGTCATGCGCATCCATGGCGTCGACAACATCGCCCCGCAGCCGCTCGGCGCGCATGATGCCGTCAATGCCAAGATCCTGACCACGCTGCAGGTCCGCACCCGCGCCGCCAAGCGGGCGCTGGCGGTGCGCGGCATGATGGAGGCGGTCACCTGGTCGTTCATTCCGGCAAAACATGCCGAACTGTTCGGCGGCGGCGAGACCGCACTCAAGCTCGCCAATCCGATCGCTGCCGACATGTCCGACATGCGGCCGTCGCTGCTGCCGGGCCTGATCGCCGCCGCGCAGCGCAATGCCGACAAGGGCATCGGCGATGTCGCGCTGTTCGAAGTGTCCGGCACCTATGAGGGCGATGCGGCCGACCAGCAGCGGCGCGTCGCCGCTGGCGTGCGGCGCGGCACGGCCAAGCTCGATGGCTCCGGCCGTCATTGGGCCGGCAATGCCGGTTCGGTCGGCGTGTTCGACGCCAAAGCCGACGCGATCGCCGCACTTGAAGTCTGCGGCGCGCCGGTCGACCGGCTGCAGATCGAGGCCGGCGGCCCGGCCTGGTATCATCCCGGCCGTTCCGGCACGATCAAGCTCGGACCTAAAGTCATCTTGGGCACCTTCGGCGAATTCCATCCGAAGACGCTGGAGGAACTGGACGTCTCCGGGCCGTTCTGCGGCTTCGAGGTGTTCGTCGATGCCGTGCCCGAGCCGAAGGCCAAGCCGACGCGGACAAAGCCGAAGCTCGAACTGTCCGCCTTCCAGGCTGTCAAGCGCGATTTCGCCTTCGTCGTCGACAAAGCGGTCGAAGCCGCCACGCTGACCCGCGCCGCCCTTGCCGCCGACAAGAAGCTGATCACCAACGTCTCGGTCTTCGATGTTTTCGAAGGAGCGTCGCTGGGTGCTGCCAAGAAATCGATCGCCATCGAGGTATCGATCCAGCCGGTCGAAAAGACGCTGACCGACGAGGATTTCGAGGCGCTGGCAAAGCGCATCGTCGAGAATGTGAACAAGCAGACCGGCGGCGTGCTGCGCGGCTGAATTTGCGGATGCCCGGCGATCGCCTTCTAGGCCGTGTGGACAGTTACCGCAACCATAGGACAATAGCCGCGAGAGTGACAACGGCGCGGTAATTGCGGGCGGTTTTCTCGAAGCGGGTTG
>NZ_JAMYLP010000067.1:0-31814 GCF_040318085.1 Mesorhizobium sp. M1322 | reverse complement strand
CCGCCGAAGCCTGGGTCTTCATCGCCCACATCCGCCTGCTCACGCGTCGCCTCGCAAGACCTTGAAATTGCACCAGTCGTTTTGATTCAGACACTCAGAGGAGGATTTGGGTGCTGCTGAGCAGCAGCTAGGCATCCACTTTCCCGAAGACTATCGACAAACAGTACTTGACGTCGGGTTGCCTCGGCCCGCAATCGCGCTTTTAGACGCCATCGTTGAGCGTGAACTGGATCTGCATGATCTTCATGACTTTTATTCTCCGAAGGAGATCATTGAGGAAACGCTTAGCTGGCGTGAGATCGGCATGCCTGATCGGCTTGTAGCTATCGCGAGCGACGGGTCCGGAAACAAGTTCTGCTTCAATGCAGACCAGCTCGGCGGTGACAGCGCCGACATGCGGGCAATTTGGTTCTTCGATCACGACTTCGGAACCGTCGATGAGGTTGCACCAAGTTTTCATGCCTGGATTGACGCCCTTTGCGACGTCGAGCCGTGGCGAGGAGCCGAGCTAAATCCGCAGCACCCACCACGCTAGTCGAAAAGAAGCCTGTACAAAAAAACCGTCGGCCCCAATCAGCACCATACCCAAATTAGTAGCATAGCTTCTTGAACAAAGCAAGAACAAATGTTATGGCGGCAAAATGCGAATTCCTGCCCACCCGAGCTCGTGCCCAACCAATTGTCAGGTCTCGTTCCTTCGCGCCCCCCTCTGTCCTGCCGGACATCTCCCCCTCTAGTGGGGAGATTGGCTGTCATCTCGGCTTTCGCCAATCTCGTAGGATGCAGAAGGGGCGCTGTCCTCGAAGCTGCCGATCTCCCCCCTGGAGGGGGAGATGTCCGGCAGGACAGAGGGGGGCACTGTCCCGCCAACCTTGGAAGAGTGTCAAGGCGGGTTACAGCCTCACGCGAATTCCATGATCACCGCATCGACGGCGAGACTGTCGCCCGGCTTCGCATTGAGTTTCGACACGGTGAGATCGCGCTCGGCGCGCAGCACGTTTTCCATCTTCATTGCCTCGACCACCGCCAGCGTCTCGCCGGCCTTGACCTCCTGCCCCTCGGCAACGGCGATCGACACGACGAGGCCGGGCATCGGGCAGAGCAGCATCTTCGAGGTGTCGGGCGCCACTTTTTCCGGCATCAGCCTTTCGAGCTCGGCGGTGCGCGGCAGCATGGCGCGTGCCGTCACCGACATGCCTTTCCAGGCGATGCGAAATCCGTTCGGCACCGGCCTGATCTGCGCCGCGATTCTGCGGTCGCCGACCGTGCCGCGCCAGATGAGATCGCCCGGCCGCCAGTCGGAAGCCACCGTCAGCGCCTTGCCACCGTCGATCGACAGATCGAGCTCGATCGGAATGGAAATCATGCCTCCAGGGACAGAGGTCGAAAGGTAATCCTCGCCGATCTTGACCACCCAGTCGCGTTTCAGGGCACCCGAATGCGGCGCCAGCCGCCCGCCCAGCCGGTCGAGCCGGTCGCGGCGCAGCAGTTCGACCGCGGTGGCGATCGCTGCGAAAACGGCCTTTTCCTGGCTATCAGGCGCGATCGGTGCGAAGCCGTCCGGATATTCCTCTGATATGAAGGCGGTCGATATCAGCCCTTCCCGCCAGCGCGGATGCTGCATCAGCGCCGCCAGGAACGGCATGTTGTGCTCGATGCCGTCGACGACGAAGCTGTCGAGCGCCTCCGACATGGCGTCTATTGCCGCGAGCCGCGTCGGCGCCCAGGTGCACAGCTTGGCGACCATCGGATCATAGAACAGCGAGATTTCCGACCCCTCGGTGACGCCGGTATCGTTGCGGACGACGATTTCGCCGAACCGTCCCTCTTCCGGCGGCCGGTATCTGGTCAGCCGGCCGATCGACGGCAGGAAATTGCGATACGGGTCCTCGGCATAGAGACGGCTTTCCACCGCCCAGCCGTTCAGCTTGACGTCGCTTTGCTTGATAGCGAGCTTTTCGCCGGCAGCTATGCGGATCATCTGCTCGACCAGATCGATGCCGGTGACGAGCTCGGTTACCGGGTGCTCGACCTGCAATCGCGTATTCATTTCAAGGAAATAGAAGTTCTTTTGGCTGTCGACGATGAACTCCACCGTGCCGGCGCTCTGATAGTCGACCGCCTTGGCCAGCGCCACCGACTGCTCGCCCATGGCTTTCCGGGTCTTGGCGTCGAGGAATGGCGAAGGCGCCTCTTCGACGACCTTCTGGTTGCGGCGCTGGATCGAGCATTCGCGCTCGCCGAGATAAAGCGCGTTGCCATGCGCGTCGGCCAGCATCTGGATCTCGATGTGGCGCGGATCGACCACGAACTTCTCGATGAAGACGCGGTCGTCGCCGAACGAGCTTTTGGCCTCCGAACGCGCCCGGTCAAACCCGTCGCGCACCTCGGCCTCGCTCCAGGCGATGCGCATGCCCTTGCCGCCGCCGCCGGCTGAGGCCTTGATCATCACGGGATAGCCGATCTCGCCGGCTATTTTCTCGGCATGACCGGCATTCTCGATGACGCCAAGCCAGCCGGGTACGGTCGACACATTTGCAGCATTGGCGAATTTCTTCGATTCGATCTTATCACCCATCGCCCTGATCGCTTTGGGTTTCGGGCCGATGAAAATGATGCCTTCTTTCTCCAGCGCCTCGCAGAAGGATGCGCGTTCGGACAAAAACCCGTAGCCGGGATGCACGGCTTCAGCACCGGTCGCCTTGCAGGCGGCGATGATCTTCTCCGGCACCAGATAGCTCTGCGCGGCCGGCGAAGGCCCGATATGCACAGCCTCGTCGGCCATCTCGACATGCACGGCGTCGCGATCGGCGTCCGAATAGACCGCGACGGTGGCGATGCCCATCTTGCGCGCCGTCTTGATGACACGGCAGGCGATCTCGCCACGATTGGCGATCAGGATTTTTGTGAACATGCGGGTCGCGTTCCCTCGGCTGCCTTTCTTTTATGGGCTTCGCCCGGCCGGTCAAGGCAAGTTGGCGTATATCCCGGGCGCAAGTCGCCTAGTGACGACCAAAACCGGGCTACGACTGTCAATTCGTCCCATAGTCCAGAACCTGCAGATACGCTAATGCTCGGCCCCGCTTGCAGATTTGCCCTGAGAGGAGATGCTGATGAAAACCCGTGCCGCTGTCGCTGTCGCCGCCGGAAAGCCGCTGGAAATCCTGGAGGTCGACCTCGACGGCCCGCGCGCGGGCGAGGTGCTGGTCGAGATCAAGGCGACCGGCATCTGCCACACCGACGAATTCACGTTGTCGGGCGCCGATCCCGAAGGCATCTTTCCAGCGATCCTCGGCCATGAGGGTGCGGGAATCGTCGTCGATGTCGGCAAGGGTGTCACCTCGGTCAAGAAGGGCGACCACGTCATCCCGCTCTACACGCCGGAATGCCGGCAATGCCCGTCCTGCCTGTCCAGAAAGACCAATCTGTGCACCGCGATCCGCGCCACGCAGGGGCAAGGCCTGATGCCGGACGGCTCGTCGCGCTTCTCGATCGGCAAGGACAAGATCTTCCACTACATGGGCTGCTCCACGTTCTCCAATTTCACAGTGCTGCCCGAGATCGCGGTGGCCAAGGTCAATCCCGCCGCCCCCTTCGACAAGATCTGCTACATCGGCTGCGGCGTCACCACCGGCATCGGCGCGGTGATCAACACGGCCAAGGTCGAGATCGGCGCCACGGCCGCCGTCTTCGGCCTCGGCGGCATCGGCCTCAACGTCATCCAGGGACTGCGTCTTGCCGGCGCCGACATGATCATCGGCGTCGACCTGAACAACGACAAGAAGGAATGGGGCGAGCGGTTCGGCATGACGCACTTCGTCAATCCGAAAGAGATCGACGGCGACATTGTCACTCACCTCGTCAACATGACCAAACGCGGCGCCGACCAGATCGGTGGTGCCGACTATACGTTCGACTGCACCGGCAGCACCAAGGTGATGCGGCAGGCCCTGGAAGCATCGCACCGCGGCTGGGGCAAGTCGGTGGTGATCGGCGTTGCCGGCGCTGGCCAGGAGATCTCGACGCGGCCGTTCCAGCTGGTCACCGGACGCACCTGGATGGGCACCGCCTTTGGCGGCGCGCGCGGCCGCACCGACGTGCCGAAGATCGTCGACTGGTACATGGACGGCAAGATCGAGATCGACCCGATGATCACCCACACGCTGAAGCTGGAGGACATCAACAAGGGTTTTGACCTGATGCATGAGGGCAAGAGCATCAGGAGCGTGGTGGTTTACTGACGCAGATATCGCGACTTGGACCGCGAGGAAGCAAGGCAATTGCTTCAGGTTTGGGCTGCCCCTCATTGCCCTGCCGGGCATTTCTCCCCGTATAGTGACGGGGAGAAAGACGCCTTCGCAAAAGGATTTCGCCACTCTCCAGCGTAGCAGAAAGCGAGCTGAGGTTGCGGCCAGCCCCTTCTCCCCGTCACTATACGGGGAGAAGATGCCGGCAGGCAGATGAGGGGCGGCGCCTACATCGACAGTGGCCATTCCAACGTGGGTTGGAGGCTTCATACGCGTTGGAACGAACCATGCCCGCACCCGCCATTTACGTCGATGCCGACGCCTGTCCGGTGAAGGCCGAGGTCGAGAAAGTCGCCGAGCGCCATGGCGTCGTCGTCACCTTCGTCTCCAATGGCGGCCTGCGCCCGTCGCGCGATCCCATGGTCCGCAACGTCGTCGTGTCCAAAGGCGCCGACGCGGCGGACGACTGGATCGTCGACAATGCCAAGCCCAACGACATCGTTGTGACATCGGATATCCCGCTTGCCGCCCGCACGGTGGCGCTCGGCGCCCATGTGCTTGGGCCGACCGGACGCCCGTTCACGCCGGAAACGATCGGCATGGCAGTGGCAATGCGCGACCTCAAGCAGCATCTGCGCGAGACCGGCGAAAGCAAGGGTTACAATGCCAGTATTGCGCCGCAGGACCGCTCGCGTTTTCTCGGCGAGCTCGACCGCATCCTGCGGCGTGCGCTGAAATCCGCCGCACCGGGCTAGCGCTGACCCCGCGCCGGGTCAGCAGAATCGGAATGGATTTTTCGGGATCATGCGCACAATCAAAAAGTGCTACGATGTCGGTTGCGCGTCCTAAGGACACGCGGTGGTAGAGAAGACGGACCGCCTCAGAGGCCGGGCCATGACGACCGAGATGCCCCTGAAGAAACCACTTCACCGCCACATGCAGTTCGCGGTATCGGCCTGCATCGGTGTAGTGGCGCTGGCGATCGCGCTGGTCTTGCGCACTCCGCTCGCCTTTTCGATCGGCGCCAATGCGTTTTTCGCCGCCTACACCGTCATCGTCGTCGCCCAGATGCCGCAGCTCACCGACCGCTATCTGAGCAAGAATGCCCGCGCCACCGACCAGCCGGTGCTGGTCATCTTTGCCGTGACGCTGATTGTCGTCGCCGTCGCCATCATCTCGTTGTTCCAATTGATCAATCGCGAGGGCAGCGCGCATCCTATCGAACTCACCTTCGCGCTGCTGTCGATCCCGCTCGGCTGGTTCACCATCCATGCCATGACGGCGCTGCACTACGCACATGTTTACTGGCGGGACGATGAAGAGACCGATCACGGCAGCAAAGCGAAGCAGAAAAATCCCGTCGGCGGCCTTTTATTTCCCGGTAAGGAGCAGCCGGACGGCTGGGATTTCCTCTACTTCTCGACCACCGTCGGCATGACCTCACAGACCTCCGATACCGCGGTCTCGACCACGCAAATGCGTCGCATCGTGCTTTTGCATTCGATTGTGTCGTTCTTTTTCAATACAGTGATCGTCGCCGCCGCGGTCAACCTCGCCGTCAGTTTCGGAAGCCAATAGTATCGGGCAGCTCGTAATATTTCCGTGATCGGATGAAACATCGCTTTGGCTGGCAACGTATTGGGAGGAGAACATTCGGAAAGGCCACCTGAACAGCCGGGAGGACGCGAAAGAATGGAATCGGTTGCCAGGCGCCAATCCACCGTCGGGCCAGATAGTGCCGCGCGGAAGGATGCGACGCTGATCTACCGGCAATCGCGCTGGACGCGACTGACGCACTGGCTCTGGGCCATCTCGCTGTTCTTCATGCTGCTTTCCGGCCTGCAGATATTCAATGCCCGACCCCAGCTCTATATCGGCAAGGAGTCGGGATTTGCATACAACAACACCGTCTTCGCCATTGGCGCCGAGAACACCGCAAACGGCCCGCGCGGCTACACCGAAATCTTCGGCAAACGCTTCGATACCACCGGTGTGCTCGGCTGGTCGGGGCCGGCGGGTCGGGAGACGTCCCGCGCCTTCCCGTCCTGGGCGACGATCCCCTCCTATTACGACCTCGGCACCGCCCGCGTCGTCCATTTCTTCTTCGCCTGGATACTGACCACGACACTGGTCGTGTGGCTGGTCGCCAGCCTGATCAACGGCCATCTGCGCCGCGACCTTGTCCCGCGCGTAGACGATCTCAGGCGCTTGCCGCGAGACATCGTCGATCATGCCAAATTCAAGTTCCACCACAGGCGCGAGTACAACACGCTGCAGAAGATGGCCTATGGCGGCGTGATGTTCGTGCTGCTGCCGCTGATGATCATCACCGGCCTTGCCATGTCGCCGAGCATGAATGCGGTGCTGCCGCTCCTCAACGATCTGCTCGGCGGCCGCCAGACGGCGCGGACGATTCATTTCATCGTGATGCTGCTGCTCGTCGCCTTCTTCATCATCCATATCCTGATGATCTTCGCCGCCGGCCCGATCAACGAGCTGCGTTCCATCATCACCGGCTGGTACCGAACCGACCCGCCGGCGCCTGGCAGCAAGACGCCCGAGAGGAGTGCGTGAGATGGCGAAATTTGTGATCAGCCGCAGAAAATTCCTGACCTCGGCCAGCCTCGGCGTCTCCGGCATCATGCTGTCGGGTTGCGATGCCTTCGACAATCAGCTTGGCGTCGGCGACGGCCTGCGCAGCTTCCTCGAAGGCGCCAACGGGCTGACCTGGCGCGCGCAACGCCTGCTCGCCGGCGATTCGCTGGCGCCGGAATTCACCGAGGCCGACATTCGCCAGCCGCAGCGGCCGAACGGCGTCACCGCGCCGGACGACGATGTCTACAAGGGCCTGCTCGCCAACAATTTCGCCGACTGGCGGCTAGAGGTTTCCGGCCTCGTCGAAAAGCCGCTGTCGCTGACGCGCGAGCAGCTGATGAACATGCCAAGCCGCACCCAGATCACTCGCCACGACTGCGTCGAAGGCTGGAGTTGCATCGCCAAATGGACCGGCACGCCGCTGTCGCTGGTGCTTGATCAGGCGGTGGTCAAGCCGCAGGCGCGCTACGTCATGTTCCATTGCCTCGACACGATCGACCGCAGCCTGTCCGGCGACATCAAATATTACGGGTCGATCGACCTGATCGATGCCCGTCACCCGCAGACGATCCTTGCCTATGGCTTGAACGGCAAGCCGCTGCCAGTCGAGAACGGCGCGCCGTTGCGTGTCCGCGTCGAGCGCCAGATCGGCTACAAGATGCCGAAATATCTCCGCAAGATCGAACTGGTCGACGGTTTCGCCAATATCGGCGGCGGCAAGGGCGGCTACTGGGAGGACAATGGCTACGACTGGTACGGCGGCATTTGACCGAACCCGGAACGACGCTCAGTAACTGTCGTCGCTGTCATCGGTGCGCAGGGCTGGTCAAATCCGGATATATCGCTCGCGTACGTCAGCACGTCTTGAGAAACCGGCAAACCGGGCGGTTAGCGAAGACTTGTCGGTAAGGTGTCGCTGGCAGGTGACAAGGTGTCGCCCACAGGCTATGGATGACGAGTCGAGGGCTCAAATTGAGTCCTACCTGTTTGCGGGAGAGAGCAGCGAGAGCTGCCGCCGAAGGGGAAATCGCCCGAAATCTCTCAGGCAAAAGAACCGTAGACGGGAAAGACACTCTGGAAAGTCGGGGCTTGCCCCCGCGCCGAAGGTGTAAGCGCTGCCGACAGAGTTACGGGGCGCGAGTCTCTCAGGCTTCAGACAGAGGGGCACGGACTGGTCGCCATTCGCGGCCGATTGCGTGCGACTCTGGAGATGACATGACGGGCGACGACACCAAACACCTTCCCCTCGAAGATCTGCACGTGGCCGCCGGTGCGCGCTTTGGCGCGTTCGCCGGCTGGTCGATGCCGCTGACCTATCCGGCCGGCGTGATGAAGGAGCACCTCCATACCCGCGAGCATGCCGGGCTGTTCGACATCTCGCACATGAAGCTGTTCGAGATCAGTGGCTCGGGCAGCGTCGCGCTTCTGAACCGAGCCTGCCCGTTCGACGCCGGCGCGCTTGAGATTTCGCAGTCCAAATACACGTTCTTTCTCAATGAAGCCGCCGGCATCATCGACGATCTGATCGTCACCAGGCTTGGCCAGGCGCGTTTCATGGTCGTCGCCAATGCCGGCAATGCCGAAACCGACGAAAAGCACCTGCGCGCGCTTGCCGAGAATTTCGATGCCAAGGTGGACGCACTCGACCGCGTCTTCCTGGCGATCCAGGGACCCGAAGCCTGGGCCGCCTTGTCCCGCGCCGGCATCGAGACCGGATCGCTGCTGTTCATGCACGGCTTTGAACCCCGCGAGAACTGGTTCATGAGCCGGTCGGGCTATACCGGCGAAGACGGTTTCGAGATCGGCCTGCCGGAAGCGGATGCGCGAAATCTCGTCGCCAACCTGCTCGAGGACGAGCGCGTGATGTGGGTTGGGCTGGCCGCCCGGGACAGCCTGCGGCTCGAAGCGGGGCTGTGCCTGCACGGACTGGACATCACGCCTGAGATCGACCCGGCCAGCGCCGGGCTGATGTGGGCGATCCCGAAGGAGGTTCGCGCCTCTGGCGCTTTCATCGGCGCCGACGCATTGCGCTCAATCCTGGGGCGCGGCCCGGCGCAGAAACGCGTCGGCCTGAAGCCGGAAGGCCGCCAGCCGGTGCGCCCCGGCGCTGCCCTTTTCGACGCCGACGGCGATCCTGCCGGCCACGTCACCTCGGGCGGCTTCGGCCCGTCGGCCGCCCATCCGGTCGCTATCGGTTATGTCCAGACGTCGCTGGCCAAACCAGGCACGAAACTCTTCGCCGACGTTCGCGGGACCAAAATCCCGGTCGATATCAATCCCCTGCCCTTCACGCCCCATCGCTACCGCAAAGGATGAATTTCATGGCAAAGACCTATTTCACCGAAGATCACGAATGGCTCCGCGTCGAAGGCGGTATCGCCACCGTCGGCATCACCAACTACGCACAGGAGCAGCTCGGCGATCTCGTCTTCGTCGAATTGCCGGAGCTTGGGAAAAAGCTGGCCAAGGGCGATACCGCCGTCGTGGTCGAATCCGTCAAGGCGGCATCGGACGTCTATGCACCGGTCGACGGCGAGGTCACCGAGGCCAATACCTCGCTCTCGTCGGACCCGTCTTTGGTCAATTCGGCGGCAACCAGCGACGGCTGGCTGTGGAAGATGAAGCTGGCCGATGAAAGCCAGCTCGAAGGCCTCCTGGATGAGGCCGCCTACAAAGCCCATATTGGTTGATAGCAGGACCAGGAAAGATGACTGTAGCAGCACCCTACCCCTTCTCGGCCCGCCATATTGGGCCCGGCCTCAATGACGTCAGAGCCATGCTGGCGACGATCGGCGTTCCCTCGGTCGAGACGCTGATCAGCCAGGCTGTGCCGAAATCGATCCGGCTCGACCGGCCGCTGGCCTTGCCGGCCCCGGCGAGCGAAGCGGAGGCGCTGGCCGAGCTTTCCGCGACAATGGCGAAAAATACAGTTCTGAAGAGCTTCATCGGCGCCGGCTATCACGGCGTCTACGTGCCGCCGGTCATCCAGCGCAATCTGTTCGAGAATCCGGCCTGGTATACGGCCTACACGCCCTACCAGGCCGAGATCAGTCAGGGCCGGCTCGAAATGCTGTTCAATTTCCAGACGCTGGTCACTGAGCTGACCGGGCTGCCGGTGGCGTCTGCCTCGCTGCTCGATGAGGCGACAGCGGTGGCCGAGGCGGTCGGCATTGCGTTACGCCATCATCGCGACAAGCGGACCAAGGTGGCGCTTGCCGGCACCCCGCATCCGCAGACGCTCGACGTCGTGCGCACCCGCGCCGAACCGCTCGGCATCGAGGTCGACGGCGACACGATCGACGACAACACCGCCGCTCTGCTGGTCTCCTGGCCTGACACGTTTGGCGTCTACGGCGATCACAAGGCGGCAATCGAGAAGGCCCGCGCCACCGGCGCGCTGGTCGTTTTCATTGCCGATCCGCTCGGGCTGACGCTGACCGACGCGCCGGCTAAGCTTGGCGCCGACATCGCCGTCGGCCCGATGCAGCGTTTCGGCGTGCCAATGGGCTTTGGCGGGCCGCACGCCGCCTATTGCGCCGTCTCCGACAGGCTGACGCGGCTGATGCCGGGCCGCCTCGTCGGCCAGTCGACCGACAGCAAAGGCCGCGCCGGCTATCGTCTCGCCTTGCAGACGCGCGAACAGCATATCCGTCGCGACAAGGCGACCTCCAACATCTGTACCGCGCAGGCGCTGCTCGCCAACATGGCGACGGCCTATGCGATCTGGCATGGCCCTGCCGGGCTGCAGGCGATTGCCGGCCGAATCCATTCATTGGCCAACCGGCTGGCAACCGGTCTCACCGCGTCAGGAATTTCGGTGCTTGGCGCAAGCCGCTTCGACACGGTGACGGTGGAAGTGAAAGGCAGAGCCGGCGCGATCGCCGCGGCTGCTGAAAAGACCGGCCGATTGCTGCGCGTCATCGACGCCGACCACATCGGCATCAGCTTTGACGAGACCTCGACCGTTGCCGATCTGGACGCCATCGCAGCACTGTTCGGCGCCAAGGCAGGCGCCGCTACCAGCAGCACCATGCCCGGAAAGCCGCGCGGCAAGGCGTTTCTCAGCCAGCCGGTCTTCCACGAAAACCACTCGGAAACGGAGATGATGCGCTTCTTGCGCCGGCTGGCCGACAAGGACCTGGCCCTCGACCGCGCCATGATCCCCCTCGGCTCCTGCACGATGAAGCTCAACGCCGCCGCCGAGATGATGCCGGTGAGCTGGCCAAGCGTCGCCAATCTGCATCCATTCGCGCCGGCCGCGCATTCGGCAGGCTATCGCGCGATGGTCGGCGAACTGGAAGGCTGGCTGTCGGAGATCACTGGCTTCGATGCGGTCAGCCTGCAGCCCAATGCCGGCAGCCAGGGCGAGTATGCCGGGCTGCTCGCCATTCGCAGCTATCACCGCTCGCGCGGCGAAGGCCACCGCACCGTCTGCCTGATTCCGTCATCCGCGCATGGCACCAATCCGGCGAGTGCGGCGATGGCCGGCATGAGCGTCGTCGTCGTGCGCTGCACCGAGGATGGTAATATCGACATGGACGATATGAGTGCCAAGGCGAACGCGCATTCAAAGAATCTCGCCGCGCTGATGTTCACCTATCCCTCGACGCATGGCGTATACGAGGAAGGCGCGCGGCATCTCTGCGCCCTCATTCACGAGCATGGCGCCCAGGTCTATTTCGACGGCGCCAACCTCAACGCCTTGGTCGGCCTCGCTCGCCCTGGCGACATCGGCGCCGATGTCTGCCACATGAATCTGCACAAGACCTTCTGCATCCCGCATGGCGGCGGCGGTCCCGGCGTCGGCCCGATCGGCGTCAAGGCGCATTTGAGACCGTATCTGCCCGGCCACGTCACCGAAGGCTCGGGCCATGCCGTGTCGGCCGCACCGTTCGGCAGCGCTTCGATCCTGCCGATCACCTGGATGTATATTCGCATGATGGGCGCTTCCGGCCTCAAGCAGGCCACCGAGACGGCGATCGTTTCCGCCAACTACGTGGCGACGCGGCTCGCACCGCACTTCCCGCTCCTCTACAAGGGCAGGCACGATCGCATCGCCCATGAGTGCATCCTCGACACCCGCGTGCTCAAGGAGAGCTCCGGCATCAGCGTCGACGATATCGCCAAACGGCTGATCGATTATGGTTTCCATGCGCCGACCATGTCGTTTCCGGTGGCCGGCACGCTAATGGTCGAGCCGACCGAGTCCGAGCCCAAGAGCGAACTGGATCGCTTCTGCGAGGCGATGATCGCGATATCAGGCGAGGCAGCCAAGGTGGCGAAAGGCGAATGGCCCTTGGCCGACAATCCGCTGGTCAATGCGCCCCATACCGCGGCCGAGGCGCTGGCCGGCCAGTGGACCCATCCCTATTCGCGCCTGGAGGCGGCCTACCCGGCCGGTGATGCCCACACATCAGCCAAATACTGGCCGCCGGTGTCGCGCATCGACAATGTCGCCGGCGACCGAAACCTCGTCTGCTCCTGCCCGCCGTTGTCGGAGTATCTGGGGGCGGCGGAATAGAACCAGCCGACTGCGAGGCAGACTGCCCCCTCATTTCCCGCGCACACGCAATGAGGGTGGCCGATGCGGCAAACCCCTGAAGGCCGGAGTTTTCGACCCATTTCCGCCGCTTGGTTGTCGGATGGCTTTGCAGTAAGAGGCTCTATCCTCGAACGTAACAGGAACCTCCGTCGCCTGCCCGCAAAAAGCGTGGCAGTATTGGGTGGTGATTCGCAACATCGGAATCCAGGACCAGCATGGACGACAATAACGATCTTTTCGGCACTATGGACAAGCAGCCGCAACCGGTTCGCGCCACCGCGCGCCCGGCTGACCCGCTGGTGCAGGCGGCGAAGCGTCCGGCATCCCGCGACGGCAGCGAGAGCTACAGTGCCGCCGACATCGAGGTTCTGGAAGGGCTGGAGCCGGTGCGGCGGCGACCCGGCATGTATATCGGCGGCACCGACGACAAGGCGATGCACCATTTGTTCGCCGAGGTCATCGACAACGCGATGGACGAGGCGGTCGCCGGCCACGCGACCTTCATTGATGTAGAGCTTTCGGCCGATGGATATCTGGCGGTGACCGACAATGGCCGCGGCATTCCGGTCGATCCGCATCCGAAATTCAAGAAACCGGCGCTCGAAGTCATCATGACGACGCTGCATTCGGGCGGCAAGTTCGACAGCAAGGTCTACGAAACCTCGGGCGGCCTGCACGGCGTCGGCGTCTCCGTCGTCAACGCGCTGTCGGACCATCTCGAGGTCGAGGTCGCGCGCGGGCGCCAGCTCTATCGCCAGCGTTTTTCGCGGGGCGTCCCGGTGACTGGCCTGGAGCAACTCGGCGAGGTGCATAACCGGCGCGGCACCAAGATACGCTTCCATCCCGACGAGCAGATCTTCGGCAAGGGTGCGGCATTCGAGCCGGCGCGGCTCTACCGTATGACGCGCTCGAAAGCCTATCTGTTCGGCGGCGTCGAGATCCGCTGGACCTGCGATGCGTCGCTGATCAAGGAGAAGGACACGACGCCAGCTAAGGCCGAGTTCCATTTCCCCGGCGGCCTCAAGGACTATCTGAAAGCCTCGCTCGGCGATGAATTCCAGGTCACCCGCGAAATCTTCGCCGGCAAAAGCGACAGGCAAGGCGGCCACGGTTCGCTCGAATGGGCAGTGACCTGGTTCGGCGGCGACGGGTTCCTCAATTCCTACTGCAACACCATCCCGACCGGCGAAGGCGGCACGCACGAGGCCGGCTTCCGCAACGT
This sequence comes from Mesorhizobium sp. M1322, assembly GCF_040318085.1. Lineage (NCBI taxonomy): Bacteria > Pseudomonadati > Pseudomonadota > Alphaproteobacteria > Hyphomicrobiales > Phyllobacteriaceae > Mesorhizobium > Mesorhizobium sp. M1322. The sequence continues at coordinate 18,208 of NZ_JAMYLP010000067.1, read as the reverse complement.
TTTGACGCGCGGCCTGCGCGCCTATGCCGACCTGGTCGGCAACAAGCGTGCTTCGATCGTCACGTCGGAAGACGTCATGATCTCGGCGGCGGGCATGCTGTCGGTGTTCATCCGCGAACCGGAATTCGTCGGCCAGACCAAGGACAGGCTGGCGACGATCGAGGCGATCAGGATCGTCGAGACCGCCATCCGCGATCCGTTCGATCACTGGCTGGCAGACAATCCGCAGGAAGCTTCGAAGCTGCTCGAATGGGTGATCGCGCGTGCCGACGAGCGGGTGCGGCGGCGCCAGGAAAAGGAAGTGTCGCGCAAGAGCGCAGTGCGCAAGCTGCGCCTGCCCGGCAAGCTCGCCGACTGCACGCAGAATGCCGCGGCCGGCGCCGAGCTCTTCATCGTCGAGGGCGATTCGGCCGGCGGCTCGGCGAAACAGGCGCGCGACCGCGCCAGCCAGGCGGTGCTGCCGCTGCGTGGAAAGATCCTCAACGTCGCCAGCGCCGGCAACGACAAGCTGGCCGGCAACCAGCAGATTTCCGACCTGATCCAGGCGCTTGGCTGTGGCACGCGCTCGAAATACCGCGATCAGGATCTGCGCTACGACCGGGTCATCATCATGACCGACGCCGACGTCGACGGCGCCCACATCGCTTCCTTGCTGATCACCTTCTTCTATCAGGAGATGCCGAGCCTGGTCCGCGGCGGCCATCTCTATCTGGCGGTGCCGCCGCTCTACTCGATCCGGCAAGGCGGCAAGATCGCCTATGCCCGCGATGATGCGCACAAGGACGAACTCCTGCGCACCGAGTTCACCGGGCGCGGCAAAGTCGAAATCGGCCGCTTCAAGGGGCTCGGCGAAATGATGGCCGCCCAGCTCAAGGAAACCACCATGGACCCGAGGAAGCGCACGCTGCTCAGGGTCGATGTGATCGACGCCGAGGCGGCGACCAAGGATGCGGTCGACGCGCTGATGGGCACCAAACCGGAAGCCCGCTTCCGCTTCATCCAGGAACGTGCGGAATTCGCCGAGACGGAAGTGCTGGACATCTGAGCGTCTTCTGCTCGGCGAACCGCAAACGGCGACCGTCACTGTTGCAAGGCGGTATGGCTGGCATCACCGTGCGAAGCGAGGCAACGCCTGTGATGCTTTGTCGTGTCAAGCAGCGCTGAAAGCGCCGAAATAGTTGAGTCTGCTGCTTTGAAATCCGACGACTTCTGCAATTTCGTGTCCTATTTGCAACAAAAAAGAGGAACCATTGTCCAACCGCCGCGAAGGGAGAGCGCGCATATGGACCAAAGCCAGCAGTCTAAGGTAGTGGTTTGATATCCATATTAGGGGGCAAATTATGCGCAAGATTCTTCTCGCATCCATTCTCGTTATAGGCTCATCCGAGGTTGCGATCTCGGCCGACGCTGTGATCGATACACTCCCCGTTGAGTCGGCCTACAACTGGAGCGGCGCCTATTTGGGCGGATTTATCGGCTACGGTTTTGGTGACACCGAACATCTCAATCCGCCCGGTGAGACGGGAGATCTGGACATCGACGGGGTCATTGGCGGCGTCGCCCTGGGCTACAACTACCAGATGGACCAGTACGTTCTTGGCGTGGAGGCAGACATTGCCTGGTCGGGCATAGAAGGTTCCCACGGGCCAGCTTTGTTCAACTCGTTCAATTGCGGGTCGGGCGCGTGCGAGACGGAAGTCAACTGGCTTGCCACAATTCGCGGCAGGGCGGGCTATGCTTTCGACAATATTCTGCCATACGTAACCGGTGGTGTGGCGATCGGAGGCGTGGATGCACGCATCGAAAATGCTCCCACCTTGCAAGACGGCGAGGAGACTCAGGTCGGCTGGACGGTGGGTGCAGGTATTGAATACGGCATCACGCAGCAATGGACTGCCAAGGTCGAGTATCTCTACACTGATCTCGGAGATTGGCGCTACGACAGCGACGGCTCCGACTTCAGCGCCACGGCAGAGTTCTCGACCGTGAAGTTTGGCGTCAATTACCGATTCTGAACATCGGCCGGTCCTGATTTCTTGCTCGGGTGTTGTAAAATGCCCGAGCTTCTGGTTGCCGGCAAAATTGCAGACAGTCCGTTTGAGTGTCAGGCCGCCGCTATCGCCAGCGCATGGCCGCGCGCGTTTTCGCGTAGCGCATCGAGATGGATTGATTTTACCAATCCGGCGAGATCACCTTCGGCGGACTGCCCACCCAATTCCTTCAGCATCAGCCAGCTGACTTCCTGGACGCCGGCAAGGCGCTTGCCATTGGCGACCTCGCGCCAGATCTTCAGCGCACGCAGGATGATCGCGTGCGTGGCCGCGGCCAAGCCGGCGCTGCGGAACAGTGCCTGCAGCGCCACGTCGTGCCCGCCGGCCAGAAGCGCCCTCACCCGTTGTTCGGATTGCTGGCTGAGCGCGACCAGCGCCGAGCCGAAGAAATCGACCTTGCCATGCGCGATCGTGCGAATGATGAAGCTTGCGGTCAGGTCGCCGCGCAGGCGCAGATGCTCGATGAGCGCCGCATGTTCCTCCTGGCGCGTGCCTTCGATCAGCGTCAGGGAAGCCTTGACGCAGGCGTCGCGCATGACGCGCTCGGCTCTGGCATGGCCCATCAGCGCCACCACCAGCGGCGAGCCTTTAAGCGTTTCACCAAGTTTAATCAGCAGCATATGCCGGCAGTCGGCGGGCAGACGCGCATCTGATATCAGCGCTTCGCGCACCGAAGGCAGATGGCCATGGCGTTCGGCGATACGGCGGAAGCTGAGCGAAGCGATGTCGGCGCCACTGTTGGCGAGAAGCGTGGCGCAGGCTTCCGGCTCGCCGATTTCGGCGATCGCCGCGGCGACCGCCATGGAGACGCGCGGACGGTCGGCGATCAGTTTCTGCGTCGCCTTCTGGCCGCCGGCAACCCGGTCGATCAGATCGGCATCGGTGAGCAGCGGCGAACGTGCCAGCACCAGGCTTGCGACTTCCGGCTGGTCCGACGCCAGCGCGCTGATGATCTGCAGCGGCGAATGATGGCTCATCGACAGCGCCTCTGCAATCGCCAGCCGCACTTTCGACGAGGCATCGTCTAGCAGCAGCGTCAGCGCGGCCTCCGCCGCGCAGCGGTCCTCGAAAGGCAGATCGGCATTGATGTAGGCGCGAGCCAGAGCGCTTGCCGCAGCGGCGCGCTCCGAAACCTTGGCCGTGTAGATCCATTTCAGGAAATGCGAAACAACCATGCCGTCCGCTACGCCCCTAACCCGAGTCCGTTCCCGCCCCAGTGAAGACCGTAGGCAGAAATGGTTTACGAACGGTTCACCATGTTTGTTAACTGGCCGCTCTTTGTTAACTGGCCCCTCTTTGCCAACTGGCTTGCGAGCGCGGTATGCAGCGCCTATCAACCCTCAGAGCGACGTGCGTCCCTTTCACAAAGTACGCTCCAGAACTTTGAATCTTCGCATCGTGCTTTCCGAAAAATCGATTCCGATTTTCGGGCCGATGCGGCAGCGGAGGAGATCGACCATGGCCGGGCTTTATCTGGAAGAGTTCGTCGTCGGCCATGTTTTCCGGCACACGCTGCGGAAAACCGTCACTGAAAGCGACAACATGCTGTTTTCGGTGATGACGCTGAACCCGCAGCCGCTGCACATCGATTTCGACTTCGCCGCCAAAAGCGAATGGGGCAAGCCGCTGGTCAATTCGCTGTTTACTCTGGGCCTGATGATCGGCATTTCGGTGAACGACATCACCGTCGGCACCACCATCGCCAACCTGGGCATGAAGGAGACGGTGTTTCCGCATCCGGTCTTCCACGGCGACACGATCCGCGTCGAGACGACGGTGGTGTCGGTGCGCGACTCCAGGTCGAAGCCGGACCGCGGCATCGTCGAATTCGAGCACCGCGCCTATAATCAGAATGACGTGCTCGTCGCCAAATGCACAAGGCAGGCGATGATGATGAAGAAGGCGGCCTGACTGATGCGCTCGCTGCTGTTCGTTCCCGCCGATTCCGAAAAAAAGCTGGAAAAGGCGTTTGGTGCGGGCGCCGACGTGGTCATCGTCGATCTCGAGGATTCGGTCGCGCCGCAAAACAGGGCCTTGGCACGCGACATCGCCGCGCGCTTCATCACCGAACACAAGGATCAAACCAGATCCGCAATCTATGTCCGCATCAACGATCTCTCGACCGGCCTGACGGATGACGATCTGGCGGCACTCGTGCCGGTGAAACCTGACGGCATCATGCTGCCGAAGTCGAACAGCGGTCAGGATGTCCAGCATCTCTCGGCCAAGCTCAGGGTGCACGAGGCCGAAAGCGGGCTGCCGGATGGTGCGATAAAAATCCTGCCGATCATCACCGAAACAGCCGCCGGCGTGCTGGCGGCTGCGACCTACGCCAACGCAAGCGCGCGGCTTGTCGGCGTGACCTGGGGTGCGGAAGACCTCTCGGCGGCGATCGGTGCGCGCACGGCCCGCGACGAGAATGGCCGCTACACCGATGTGTTCCGTTTCGCCCGCACCATGACCATACTCGCCGCGGCTGCCGCGGAAGTCGCGGCGGTTGACACGGTTTTTCCCCGTTTTCGCGACATGGCCGGCTTCGAGGCGGAATGCGCCGAGGCAGAGCGCGACGGGTTCACCGGCAAGATGGCGATCCATCCGGCGCAAGTGCCGGTCATCAACGCCGCCTTCACGCCGTCGACTGAGGCGGTGAAGCACTCTCTGGCGATCGTCCAGGCTTTCGAGGCGGCTGGAAATCCCGGCGTCGTCGGCATCGGCGGCAAGATGTACGACCGGCCGCATTTGCGGCTAGCCGAGCGGCTTCTGGCACGCGCCAGGGCGGCCGGAGTTTTGGCCTGATTTGGTCTGATCGCGCGACGCCGGGCTCTTCCGACCGTGGCTGCTCGCGTTCCTGCCGGGAGGCGGCTCATCAGTTCCGCGAAATTGACCGGGCGACCAGATACCAGGAACAGCCCGATAGGCCTGCCGCTCACCATGCGCAGCACTGATCATGGCGTTGCCCCCCGCAACGAGCCAACAGGTGCCGCCGGACTAGTCGGTTGGTTCTGGAGAGAGGCGGGAAAGTAGACCCCGGATCGAGAAATGCAGGCCATCCGGCGCGAAGATAAAATCAGGATGCTCTCCAAACAGGCTTGTCAAAGCGGCGCGCATATACCGTGTTCCATATCCTACTCGCGAGGGTTCGACGACCGACGGCCCACCCGATTCGGTCCACCTCAGCGTCAGCGTTGGTTCCGGGCTCGATGCGATCTTCCATTCCAAACGAACCCTGCCTTCGGGCTGGGATAAGCCACCATATTTGATGGCGTTTGTCGCGAGTTCATGAAGGCAGAGGGCGAGGGTTGTGGCGGCCTCGCGCGAAAGCGGCACCTCAGGTCCCTCAATGCTGATACCGCTTTGTCCGTCCGAGCTGTACGGCGCAAGGATCGAATTCGCGACATCCATCAAAGGCACCGTCTCACCTCCTGCATCAAAGGCCGCAGAATGAACATTCGACAACGCTCTCAATCGTCCTTTGAAGTCTTCCGCGAGGCCGTCTGCCGAGGTTGCGCCGCGCCGCGTCATTTCGAAGATGGATACGACGCTTGCCAGGATGTTTTTCACCCGATGATTGAGCTCGCGCCGCAGCTCCGTCTCCCGCTCGAGGTAATCGCGCACGTCGCGCTGACGGGCTCTGGTGAGGAGTGCGGACTGGATGCCGCTTATTAGTTCCAGCGCCGCCACGGGACGTTGATAGAAGATCTGGCGTGAATGTGGCCAAGCAGCACTCAGGGCCGCCTGGATGCGCGACTGGGACGCCGCACGGTCGAGAAGAACTACGATTGGGATTTCCGACCAGTTCGGCTGGCGCTGAAGGAATCTGGCGATTGTAGCGGTTGCCGCTGGATCTAGGGCTTCATGCGTAACGACAAGCACTCCGGGGGATTCTTTAAGCAGATTCTCCAAATCTGCGGTGTTGGCCGTTTTGGCATGAACGCCGCGCTCTTGCAGTAGGGAGGCCATGTACGAGGCATCCTTGCGATAGGGCGCCAAAATGAGCGCCCAATCGAGTGTTTCCAGGCCGTTGTGCTCCGTGTCACTCACGTCTCAGGCAAAGGATTATAGGCAACAACCGAAACACCGGAACTCGCGATGAAGAGCTCCCGGACATCGAGGTCGTGCGGGCCGTGGCGCTTCTTGACGACCGTGATGTTGCGCCTTAACCGGCCCTCATGCTCGGCCATGCGAAGAAGAAGCACCGTGTCGCCGAGAAAACTGACATCCACGTCGATCCCGACATTCTGTCCGAGCAACCCGTGCTGAGCGACAATGAGCATGGTCAGCACGTCCGCACGTGCGAGATGCTTCAAGAGAGACTGGATATCGAGCACCGCTTTTTCGCGATGAGGCAGCGAATTCAGATAGCCGGTGAAGCTATCAATCACCACAACGCGAGTATTATTCCGGCTGACCACTTGCTGCACGATCTGGCCGAATTCGCCCGGCGAGATTTCGTTCGGGCTGAAATCGTAGATGACGAGTTGACCGTCCTTGTAGAACTGCCGCAGGTCCATCCCCAAGCCCTCGGACCGGCGAAAAAAGGTTTCCAGCCGCTCTTCAAACAGAAACAGGGCAACATTCTCGCCTCGCTGGAGAGCCGCTGTGGCGTAAAGCGATGACATCGTTGACTTGCCAGTCCCAGACTGACCGATCACCAGCGTTATCGTTCCCGATTCCTGGCCCCCGCCAAACATCTCGTCGAGAGCGTCGACCCCAGATTTGATCAGTTGCGGCTTGGCGACTTCGGGAGGCGACCCGGGTACAATCCGCGGAAACACGACGACGCCTTCGCCCTCGCGAATGGCCATGTCGTGATACCCGTCGGCATACGGCACGCCCCGCATCTTGCTGACCTCAATACGCCGGCGCACGGCTCCATAATCCTCGAGCGATTTATCAAGCCGGATGACGCCATGAGCAATACCCTCGATCTCTTCGCCGTTGTGATCACCGCCACTCGTTTGAGTATCGAGCAAAACCGCCACAATGCCGCGCTTGGCCAGAAAGGCCTTGAAGCCAATCAGTTCGCGGCGAAACCTCGGCGTGTCGCCGGTGATCAGCCGGATTTCAAGCAGGGAGTCGTAAACCAGCCTGTGTGGTTTGTGTTCTTCGATCGCGCGTTCGATCGCCTTGCGCGTCTCATCCAACCGAAGGTCGGCGGTCTGGAAAATGCTTTGATCGGCTGCGCCACTCACGGTCTCAGAAGCTGAAAGCTCTTCGACACGAATTCCGTCGAGCGTCCAGCTGTGCGAAGACGCAATCGCCTGGAGTTCGGAAGCGGTTTGCGAAAGACTGACATAGATGCAGCGTTCACCGGCCGCCACCCCAGCGCGCAAAAATTGCAAGGCAGCGGTTGTCTTGCCTGCCCCTGGATCCCCCTGCACTATGTAAAAGTTCGAAGCGGGCAGTCCACCGCGAAGAATTTCGTCCAAGCCGGCAATACCGGAACTTACAACGGGCTGTCTCTTTCGCTCTGCCATGTCCGCCTCGTGTTCAACAGTTTGGGAATCGTAAGCCCATCGTCGGGAATCAAATGCGTTCGAAAGATGACAGCCTGCAGACCTGTTGGGCCGCTGGGCTGAGGCGCCTCGATTTCTCCCGATCTCGTTTCTGTAATCGCCACGCCCGTGCGAGGCAAGTAATCAGCTCGATTTACCAATAAATGCCGTACTGGGCCTTCGCATCGCCAGCAGGACCACAACGCGTACGCCGTTGCGATCCTTTCACCTTGGTGAACGTCGCCTGGAACAAATGCAGCGCAGTAGCATTCTATGCAGTTAAGCCAAGTAGATGGACGGGGGAATGATTCAAAGAAGCATCGATACCGGCGACGAGCATCGTTATCGCATTCTCGTCGAGGCTGTCACCGACTACGCGATCTTTATGCTGGATCCGTCCGGGATCGTGACCAGCTGGAACGCAGGCGCCGAGCGGTTCAAAGGCTATTCCTCCAGCGAGATCATTGGTCAGCATTTCTCACGCTTTTATACGGATGAGGATGGGGAAAGCGGTCTGCCCGCGCGGGCTCTGGAAATAGCAGCCCGCGAGGGCAAGTTTGAGAGCGAAGGCTGGCGGGTCCGCCGCGACGGGACTCGTTTCTGGGCTCATGTCGTAATTGATCCGATCCGCGACCCCAGCGGTAAGTTGACAGGGTTCGCCAAAGTCACCCGTGATGTTTCCGAGCGAAAGAAGGCGGAGGAGGAACTCCGCAAAAGCCAGGAGCAGTTTCAACGTTTGGTTCAGGGGGTGACGGACTATGCGATCTATATGCTCGACCCTGACGGAATAATCACCAGCTGGAACTTGGGTGCCGAGCGCATCAAAGGTTATTCGGCAGATGAAATAATCGGCAAGCACTTTTCGCAGTTTTATACGCCTGAGGATCGCGAGCGAGGCAGCCCTCAAAGAGCGCTGGAAACCGCTGCTCGTGATGGACGATCTGAACGGGAAGGCTGGCGGGTACGAAAGGACGGCACCACGTTCTGGTCCCACGTGGTGATCGACGCAATTCGGCACGAGGATGGCAAGCTCCTGGGTTTCGCCAAGATCACGCGCGATATCACCGAGCGCAAGAAGGCGCAGGAATCATTGGATCAGGCGCGTGAGGCCCTTTTTCATTCGCAAAAGATGGATGCGATTGGCAAGCTGACGGGCGGCGTCGCTCACGATTTCAACAATTTGCTGATGGCGGTTCTGGGTAGTCTTGAGCTGCTTCGCAAACGCCTGCCCGATGATCCACAACTGCTACGCCTCCTCGACAATGCCGTGCTCGGCGCACAACGGGGCGCGTCGTTGACGCAGCGCATGCTTGCTTTTGCCCGGCGGCAGCAACTCGACCCCAAGCCTGTCGATCTTATTGGCCTGATACAGGGAATGAAGGAGTTGTTGGAGCGGTCGTTAGGATCGAGGGCGATCATAGAGACCAGATTTCCGCTTTCGCTCAACCAGGTCATGGTTGACGAAAGCCAAATCGAACTCGCACTGCTTAATCTTTGCGTCAACGCCAGGGACGCAATGCCTGACGGTGGGACGATCTTGATCTCCGCACGGGAGGAAAGCATCGGCCAAAATCAGGATGCTGGCTTGGCATCAGGGCAATAGTCTGCCTTTCAGTAACAGACAACGGCGAAGGAATGGACGAAGAAACGCTTGCCCGCGCGACGGAACCGTTCTTCACCACGAAGGGAGTCGGCAAGGGAACGGGCCTGGGTCTCTCGATGGTGCATGGGATGATGGAACAGATGGGAGGGCGCGTGATTCTCAGGAGTCGCAAGGGCGCGGGTACGACGGCTGAACTGTGGTTGGCGACAACGACCGCGACATCGGATCGCGCGCGCGATCAGGATGCTTTCAGCCCGAATACCATCACGGCTGCTTCTCTGCGGATTCTGGCGGTGGATGACGATCCCCTGGTGTTGTTGAACACCGCTGCAATGCTGGAGGACCTCGGCCATACCGTCGCGGAGGCGCATTCGGCAGCGGCAGCGCTTGATCTGCTGAAGGAGAAGCCGTTCGACCTCGTCATAACGGATCACGCGATGCCGAAGATGACTGGCCTGCAGTTATACGGCGCAATCAAGGATAAATGGCCGTCCCGGTCATAATAGCCACGGGCTACGCTGAACTGCCGGGCGCTCGGGAGATGAAAACCCTCAGCAAGCCGTTCACGGAATACGAATTGGCGAACGCGATAGCCAGCACTGCCGTTTAGCCACCGGATTACCCACTGCTAGAAGGTGAGCGAGCCGGCCTTGTCAAGAACCAAGTGCTTAATTCTATCCCAGCCCTAATCCTTTCCCCAGCGAGGCCGGCGCATCGAAAATATCTCGCTGACGCTGGCATAGTCCATATAGCCGAGACGGCCGACATTGCCCGCGCTGGCGATATCGAAGATGCCGTCTTTCAGAAATGCATCGTCGATATGCACACCGACGACTTCGCCGGCAACGACGATGGCGCCGGTCAGCGTCCCGTCCAGCGCCTTTGGCCGCAAGATCTCCGTCACCCGGCATTCAAGCGCCGCGGGCGCCGCCGCGACGCGGGGCGGCGCTACTAGACGCGACGGCGCCATGGTGAGATCGGCATAGTGGAATTCGGTCACGCCGCGCGGCGCATCGACCGCCGTGCGGACCATTTTTTCAGCAAGATCGCGGCTGACGAGGTTGGCGACGAACTCGCCTGTTTCTGCAGCGAAGGTGGCGCTGTCCTTCTCGCCTTCGGAGGAAAACCAGACGATGAAGGGTCGCGTCGAAAAAGCATTGAAGAAGGAATAGGGGGCGAGGTTGACTTCGCCGGCCTTGTTCACGGTCGATATCCAGCCGATCGGCCGTGGCGCCACGATCGCTTTGGACGGGTCGTGGGGCAGGCCATGCCCCTTTGCCGGCTCGTAGAACATTCAGCCCACCCATGGCCCTGCATAGTCGGCGTAGAGCTTTGCTGGGTCAGGCCGCGGCCGCTCCGGCGCCGGCCCCTGATAGGAGCCGATATGGACGAAGCCGACGACCCGCTCGTGCGGCGCCAGCCCCAAGATCGCCCTGCCCTCCGGCACATCGGAATACCAGTTGCTGATCATGTTGGTGCCGTAGCCCAGTGCATTGGCTGATATCATAAGGTTCATCGCCGCCATGCCGCCCGACAGGAACATCTCCCATTGCGGGATTTTTGGATTTTCCTTCGGGCTCGATACCACGCCGATCACCAAGGGCGCGCGTGAAAAGCGCGCCAGTTCCTGGTTATGGCGACCTTCTGGCAGCAGCCCTTCGCGCTGTGCGGCAAGGGTCGCCAGCTTCTTGCCGATCTCGACGCGTGCCTCGCCGCGGTAGAGGATGAAGCGCCAGGGCTCGAGCCGGCCGTGATCCGGCACCCGCGACGCGGCGGCAATCATCGTCGCGATGTCGGCGTCGCTAGGCGCCGGTTCCTTCAACTCCGGGATCGGCGCGGAATTTCGGGTCAGCAGAAAGTCGATGATCGGCGACGCCATGGCGCAAGTCTCCTTGGAATTTGAGCTGAAGCGCACCATCGGGGCATCGGGCGGCTCGGGCATTGGCGCGGCGCGCCGGACAAAGAGCCCTCTAGCAGAAGCTGATCGGACTCTTAAGCCTTGAAATTGCCACCGCCTTGGGCTTCAACGCAAGGCATGTTTGAGGGGACATTGCGTCTTTTCCTGATCTGGCTCGCTGCCGCACTGTTGATGGTGCCGGTTTCGCTTGCCGTCGCGCAGGATGTGGACGGCCTCGGTGATCTGAAGCTTCCCGGAATTTCGAGCTATGCGCCTCCTAAAAGCGACACACCGCTGGCGTCAGGCAGCAGCGGGGCGATCACGCTGTCGGCGCAATTGACCGACAAGGGCACCGACATCACGCGCGGCATCGTCTGGCGCGTCTTCAAGCCTGAACCCACCGGCGACGGCAAGCTGCCGATGGTCGCTTCCGCCCATGGCGGCAGCGCGGTGTTCCAGCTCGAGCCCGGCAGCTATCTGGTCCATGCCTCTTACGGCCGGGCCGGTGCCACCAAGCGCATCACCGTCGGCAAGGACGCCAAGCGCGAAAGCCTCGTGCTTGATGCCGGCGGCCTGAAGCTCGATGCCGTGCTGTCGGGCGGGGTGCGCATACCGCCGAAGAAACTGCGCTTTTCGATCTATGAAGGTCAAGCCGAAGCCAATCACGATCGCGCCCTGATCATACCAGACGTCGAGCCGAACAGCGTCGTGCGGCTGAACGCAGGCGTCTACCACGTCGTCTCGACCTATGGCTCGGTGAACGCGGTCATCCGCTCCGACATCCGCGTTGAGGCTGGCAAGCTGACCGAAGCGGCCGTCGAGCACCGTGCGGCGGAGATGACCATGAAGCTGGTACGCGAGGCGGGCGGAGAGGCGATTGCCGACACCTCCTGGTCGTTGCTCAACGAATCCGGCGATCCCATCCAGGAAACCGTCGGCGCCTTTGCTTCGATGGTGCTTGCCGAAGGCGACTACACTATCATCGCCAAGAACCGCGACCGCATCTACCAGAAAGATTTTACGGTCGTGGCCGGGCAGAACAAGGAAATCGAGGTTTTGGCCACGGAGGCCTCGGCGATCGATCCTCAGGAAGGTGCGGACTAGACATCCGGACACTGCCGTACGGGATTCCGGTCCAGCAGCGTATGATTTGCCGATCAGGCCGCCTTGCGCATGCGTCGCGGCAGAAACTGGCCGCGGCCGCGCGGTCCGGCCGGCGCCAGGTCGAAAACGCCACGGTGGAGGCGGTCGAGCAAAGCCGTGCGGTCGCGCAACGGCTCCAGTTCGTCCCATCCCAGCACATCGCCGACGCGCACGTCGATCGATTTGCCGGACAGCCGCGCGAATTCGTGGATGAGCAGGGAAATACGCAGCGTCAGCGAAGCCCTGCCGACGAACTTCGCCACGCGTCCGTCACGCTCGGCCAGGTTCATTGGTCCGCTGACCAGGTGGAACAGCCGGCCGTTCTGGCCGGAAAAGTGCATTGGGACAACCGATGCCTTGGCATCCTGGACGAGACGGGCCGGAAACATCTTCCACGGCAGATCGCGCGCCCGGCCAAAACCTTTCGGCGCAGTGGCGACGCCACCTGCGGGGAAGACGACGATGATGGCGCCCTCTTTCAGCAGCCGCACCGCCTCATGGCGTACCGCCATATTGTTCTTCAGCGCGTCCTTGGTCTCGGAAAAGTCGATCGGCAGCGAATAGCGCTCCATCTCGCGGATCCTTGAGCAGATCCTTGTGGATCATGACGCGGAACGGGCGCTGAAGCTGCTCGGCTAGCGAGAGCACCGCAATGCCGTCGCCGATGCCGAACGGATGGTTGGCGACGATCACCAATGGCGTGTCGGGCAACCTTGCCGGCGGCCATTGGCCGGTGGTCAGCACCCGGACGTCGATCAGCTCCAGCATGCGGCTGAACACGCGCTCGCCGGTCGGCACCACATGGCGGCGCCAAAAGTCGTAGAGGGCCGCGAAGCGATCGCGGCCGGACAGGCCTTCGATGGAATGGATGAACCAGCGCGCCAAAGCCGGCTGATCCGGGCTGGCGTAGGAAAGCTCGGGAAACGGTCTTTCGCGCATCTTCAGCTTGAGCATGAGGGCTCGTTACAAGGCTGGCGTGACAAGCATGTGAAAATAGCGGGCATGTGAAAATAGCGGGCATGCGAAAATGGCGATGGATCGCTCCACCGCCATTTCGTCGACAATCCGGCTGAAACTCAGGCCGCCCGTTTGCGCTTGCGGTCGGGCGTCACAGCCTCTTCGGTAAGCATTGCTACCGCCTGGCCAAGCCCGAGCGATTCCTGGTCGCGCGAGCCGAGCCGGCGGATGTTGACTGTCTCTTCCTCCGCCTCTCGTTTGCCGCAGACGAGGATGACCGGAACCTTTGCCAGCGAGTGCTCGCGGACCTTGTAGTTGATCTTCTCGTTGCGAAGATCGGCTTCCGCCAACAGTCCGGCCGCCTTCAGCCGCGCGACGACCTTTTGCGCGTAATCGTCGGCATCGGAAGTGATCGTTGCCACCACCACCTGCAGCGGCGCGAACCACAGCGGGAAATGGCCGGAATAGTTCTCGATCAGGATGCCGAGGAAGCGCTCCATCGAACCGCAGATGGCGCGATGCACCATAACCGGCTGCTTTTTTTCCGAATCGGAGCCGATGTAGAAGGCGCCGAACCGTTCCGGCAGGTTGAAATCAACCTGCGTGGTCCCGCACTGCCAGTCGCGGCCGATGGCGTCCTTCAGCACATATTCGAACTTCGGCCCGTAGAACGTGCCCCCGCCCGGATTGACACCCGTCTTGATCCGGTTGCCCGACCGCGCCGCGATCTTGTCGAGCACGTCCTGCAGCACGCCCTCGGCATGATCCCACATGGCGTCGGTGCCGACCCGCTTTTCGGGGCGGGTCGCCAGCTTGACCGTGATTTCGTCGAAGCCGAAATCGGCATAGGTCGACAGGATCAGGTCGTTAATCTTGATGCACTCGTCGGCGAGTTGTTCTTCGGTGCAGAAGATGTGGGCATCGTCCTGGGTAAAGCCGCGCACGCGCATCAGCCCATGCAGCGCGCCAGACGGCTCATAGCGATGCACATTGCCGAATTCCGCAAGTTTTACCGGCAGATCGCGGTAGGACTTCAGCCCGTGCTTGAAGATTTGGACGTGGCCGGGGCAGTTCATCGGCTTCAGCGCAAACACCCGGTCGTCGTCGGTGTCGTCGCCGGCAACCGTCACCTTGAACATATTGTCCCGGTACCAGCCCCAGTGGCCCGACGTCTCCCACAGGCTCTTGTCGAGCACCTGTGGCGCGTTGACTTCCTGATAACCCTGCTCGTCGAGGCGGCGGCGCATGTAGTTGACCAGGTTCTGGAACATTCTCCAGCCCTTGGCATGCCAAAAGACGACGCCCGGCCCCTCCTCCTGGAAATGGAACAGGTCCATCTCGCGGCCGAGCTTCCGGTGATCGCGCTTTTCGGCTTCTTCCAGAATGGTCTGATAGGCGTCGAGCTGCGCCTGGTCGGCCCAGGCCGTGCCGTAGATGCGCGTCAGCATCGGGTTGTTGCTATCGCCGCGCCAGTAAGCGCCGGCCACCTTCATCAGCTTGAAGGCGCTGCCGATCTGCCCGGTCGAGACCATGTGCGGGCCGCGGCAGAGGTCGAACCAGTCGCCCTGCGCATAGATCTTGAGATCCTGATCCTCGGGGATGGCGTCGATCAGCTCGAGCTTGTAGCGCTCGCCCTTGTCGGCAAAGATTTTTTTCGCCTTCTCGCGCGACCAGACCTCTTTGGTGAACGGCTTGTTGCGCGCGATGATCTCGCGCATCTTCTTCTCGATCACCGGGAAATCATCGGGCGTGAACGGCTCGTTGCGGGCAAAATCATAGTAGAACCCGTTTTCGATCACCGGGCCGATGGTCACCTGCGTACCCGGCCACAATTCCTGCACGGCTTCAGCCAACACGTGTGCTGCGTCATGGCGGATGAGCTCCAGCGCGCGCGGGTCTTCGCGGGTGATGATCTCGATCTTGCCGGAGTTGCCGAGCGGATCGGAAAGATCGCGCACCACGCCGTCGATGCTGTAGGCGACGGCCTTCTTGGCCAGCGACTTCGAGATCGACTCCGCCAGGCCGGCGCCGGTCATCGCCGCCTCATACTCGCGGACGGAGCCATCGGGAAATATCAGGGAAACGGAATTCAGCATAAAATTCTCCTATCCAGTCCCGCAAACGAGCGCGGGTGGTGAAATGCATGTCGCCCATAAGTGTGCAGCGGTTTTGGGGCAACGACATGCATAAAGTAAAAAGCCGGAAGCGTCCGGCGGCAGTCTTTTATGGGCAGATTCCCGTGCCGTAAAGGCGAATGGCCGATCACTTACTCTTATTGATGAGATTCGGCAGCTCTTTCAGGAATATCGCCCGCGTCTGAGGACCCTTGGGCGTGTCGGAACGTTTCGTATCGATTACCAAGCGGGCAAAGACTATGTTGCGAGTATCCTTGTTCGCCCAGCCGACAAACCAGCCAAGCGAGCGCTTGTCGCCGCTGTCGCCAAGCCGTGTGGTCCCGGTCTTGCCCTGCACGGTCCAGCCACCTGCCCGGAAAGTCGGCAGGATTGCCTCAGTCATCGCGTAGGCCTTGTCCGAAACCGGCAGTTTGCGGTCAAGCAGCCGGCGCAGGAAATCGACCTGTTCCACCGGCGATATCTTGAGGGAAGAGTTCACCCAGGACCGGGTGAGGCCATCATTCTTGCCGGGAGTGCCGGAAACATCGGTGTTGCCGTAGTCGAATTTCGAGACGTAGCCGGCGAAGCGCTCGCTGCCGAGCCGGCGGGTGATTTCCCGCGAAAACCACAGCACCGAGTCCTTTTCCCAGATCGTCGGGTCGACGGTTTTCTGGTCCCGCTTCACCGCATTGAACTCGGGCTTGTAGTCCCAGGCCGGCGTGTGCTCGTCGCTCAGGATTCCTGCGTCATAGCCGATCAGGGCTAAGGGGACCTTGAATGTCGAGGCGGGACTGAAGCGCTGGTCACAAATCCCTTGCCGATACAGCGTTTCGCCGCTCGCAGCATCCAGGATCAGCGTGCATTCGAGGTCTTTCAGCGGCGCGGATTGAGCGCGGATCGGAAAACCCAACAGCCAGGCCAGGAGGTAGAGAACCAAGGCGAAAACGAATGGACGGCGGTCTATCTGGCGCATTTGGCTATCTCTCCTGAAGGGTGGTCAGGAGCGGCTTAGCGAGGCGTCTTGTCTCGATTTTGTCTTAAATGCGCAACGTGCGGTTAACCCTAGCAAATCGTAAAGATCTGCCCCGATTGCAGAGCTCCTCTACCCGGGTCAGCTTTCCGGGTCGCCGCGCTTTTTCCCGATCCGCCAGTACCGCCAGGGCGTGAACCAGACATAGCGCTCAGTCAGCACCTCCGGCACGCGGTCGATGCCATGCGTTCCGCCCGGCCCGCAGCGCAGCACGCGGAAAAACCCCATCCACCCACCGGCCCATAGCCCATGGCGGGCGATCGCTTCGTGCGCGTATTCGGAACAGGTCGGCAGATGCCGGCAGGAATTGCCGACAAAGCCGGACAGCGTCAGCTGGTAAAAGCGCACGAGCGACGTGCCCAAAATTCGGCCGGGCGTCTTGCGCCACGGGCCGGGCCAGTTGCGCGTGTATCGCGGCCGCTGGTGCTGGTGCGTGTGATCCGCAGCCATTTGACGGCTACGCCGCCTGTTCGGCGCGCTTCTTCTCGATCTGGCCGATCGCGTCGACCACCGCATCGAAGGTCAGCATGGTCGAGGCATGGCGCGCCTTGTAATCGCGCACCGGTTCGAGATATCTGAGGTCGGCGAAACGGCCTTCGGGCGGCGCGCCATTTTCCTTCAGCATCTTCAGCATCGTCTCGCGAACGCTGCGCAGTTCGGCCGCGCTGGCGCCGACGACATGCTGCGCCATGATCGAGGATGACGCCTGGCCCAGCGCGCAGGCTTTGACGTCATGCGCGAAATCGGTGACGACGCCGTCATCCATCTTCAGATCCACGGTCACGGTGGAGCCGCACAGCTTGGAATGCGCGCGCGCGGTTGCGTCGGGATGGTCGAGCCGGCCGATCCGCGCGATATTTCCGGCAAATCCCAGAATTTTCGCATTGTAGACGTCGTCGATCATATTTTTCCAATCCGTCGCCGCCGAGCGAACAGCGATTGCCGCTGACGGTCTTCCTTTCGCTCGGCACGATCATATATAATGCTGGTAGTCGGGTATGGACAAGGCAACCCCAAGCCTTCGTTTTTGCCCAATTCAGTTCACGCCGCTTACGGGCTGGAAACAGGGCACGTTTCTAACACCCGAAAGGTCGTGGTCCGTTCAACTCGTTCCTCCTGAGAGAGGAACTACGGGAGACGCCTTTATGGATGCCGTCATCAAGAAATTCATGCCCCCCTCCGCCTATCTGGAAAAGCCGATCACCGACCGGCCGAGCGAAGCCGAAGCCGAGGCCGCGGTTCGCACGCTGTTGCGCTGGGCCGGCGACAATCCGGACCGGGAGGGCCTAGTCGATACGCCAAAGCGTGTGGTGAAGGCCTATCGCGAAATGTTCGGCGGCTACGACAAGTGCCCGGCCGAGGAACTCGGCCGCACCTTCGAGGAAGTCGCTGGCTATGACGACCTTGTCCTCGTCAAGGATATAACGTTCCATTCGCATTGCGAGCACCACATGGTGCCGATCATCGGCAAGGCGCATGTCGGCTATCTCCCGGACGGGAAGGTTGTCGGCCTGTCCAAGATCGCGCGCGTCGTCGATATCTTCGCCCAGCGCCTGCAGACCCAGGAAGCCATGACCGCGCAGATTGCCGGCGTCATCCAGGACGTGGTCAATCCGCGCGGCGTCGCCGTTATGCTCGAGGCCGAGCATATGTGCATGGCCATGCGCGGCATCCGTAAGGAAGGCTCCACTACGCTGACCTCGACCTTCACCGGCGTCTTCAAGGACACGCCCGAGGAACAGGTCCGTTTCGTCACCATGGTGCGCGGCGGCAGGGGCTGAACGATCGTCGCCGGTCGCTAGTCATGATCCCGAGAAGTGGCAACCGGTTCTCGGATAAGATCATGGCCAAACAACAAGACAGAGCCTCGCCCCGCGCGCACCGATACGGCGTGGGGGGGCGGGGGAACAAGAACGGG
>NZ_JAMYLP010000066.1:0-32696 GCF_040318085.1 Mesorhizobium sp. M1322 | reverse complement strand
CATCAAACAACCACCCCTCCCCCCCCGCCCGGGCCGCGCGCCGCGCGCCCCCGCACCTGCTTCTCCTGGCCCGCGCCCCCGTCCCCAAACCCCCGCGGGGGCGGCGGCGGCGCGCCGCCCCCCCCCCCCCCCGGCGCTCCAGGCGTCAGGACTCCTCACCGAAGCGGGAGGCGACCAGTTGCTCCAGCGCGTCGATCACCTGCTCGGCCTCCGGGCCGCTGGCGGTGACACGGATCGAGTAGCCGGGGCTTGCCGCCAGCATCATAAGGCCCATGATCGAGGTGCCACCAACCGTGACGCCGTCCTTCTCGACCTGGACGGAGGCGTCGAAGCCGCTGGCGACCTGAACGAACTTTGCCGAGGCGCGGGCATGCAGGCCACGCTGGTTGACGATTGGAAATTCCCGGACGATATCACCCTTCTTGGCCGGCAGCGCGTTCATTTGCTGCTCAGAAGCTGGCTGGCGACATTGATGTATTTGCGGCCGGCCGCCTGCGCCTCGTCCAGCGCTGCGCTCATATTGTCGCCTTTGCGAATGCTGGACAGCTTGATCAGCATCGGCAGGTTCATGCCGGCAATGACCTCGGTCCGACCGGATTCCATCACCGAAATGGCGAGATTAGAGGGCGTGCCGCCGAACATGTCGGTCAAAACGATGACGCCCGCCCCGGTGTCGACACGGGCAACGGCGTCGACGATGTCGCTGCGGCGCTGCTCCATATCGTCATCGGCGCCGATCGCCACGGTCTCGAAACTGTCTTGTGGCCCGACGACATGTTCCACGGCATGGCGGAATTCGGCGGCCAGTTGACCGTGCGTTACAAGCACGAGTCCGATCATTCTTTGATGGCTCCCGTCATCGCCGCTTCATAGGCATTTCATGCTCGCCGGCCATTCTAGGCGGCGGGAGCGCTATCTTGTCGACGCGAGACGCGTTGACAAGCCCAAAATTGCACAGGCGCAGGCCATTTTGACGCATTGCAGCAAAAAACCGGAACCGGATCATAAAAAGGGCGCGATCGACAGCCGAGCCATCACCGCCGGCAAGGCCGTGGCGGCGTTGCGCTCGGCAAGGTCGATACGCGGCACCGGACAGCCCGCCACCGGCTCGCTGACATCTTCCTGGAAGCGGGCCATTTCGGCCTTTGGCACCAGCCGGACATGCAGGTCGATCACTCCACCCGGCTCGAACGGCAGCGGGCGCGGCATGAACCCAGGCACTTCGGCGAGACCGGCGATGGTCGCCGGCACGCGACAGATCAGCCGCCCGGCGTGGGCCGCGGCGAGCAGCCTGTCGTCGCCGATAAGCCGCGAAAACAGCCCGCGCGCGCGGCAATGATCCAGCAGTGTCAGCGCCAGCGTCGTCTTGCCGGCGCCGGACGGTCCGGTGATGAGGACGCCGCGCTCGCCGATCAGCAGCGCCGTTCCATGAATGTTTTTAGCGCGCACAGATCAGCCTTCGGCCGGCAGTGTCACGACGAAGCGCGCGCCCTTGATCTCGCCGGGTTTAGTACCCGGGATGTTCTCGGCGGTCAGCGCGCCGCCATGGGCTTCAACGATCTGCCTGCTGATCGACAGGCCAAGACCTGAGTTCTGGCCGAACGCCTCGCCGGCCGGCCGGTCCGTGTAGAAGCGTTCGAAGATGCGGTCGATGTTGTCGGCCCTGATACCTGGACCATTGTCGTCGACGGTGATGATGTTGACCTTGCCGGCGCGCGCTAGCGATATGGCGATGTGGCCGCGCTCTTCAGGAACGAAGGAGCGGGCATTCTCGATCAGATTGGTGATGACCTGGCCGATCCTCAGATCATGACCGGCGACGAAATAGCCTTTGACGCCCTGCGGCAGTTTGGCGACCTTGAACTCGATGTCGACCGTCTTCTTGTTGCGCGTCGCAGTGCGCGAAACGTCGACCAGATCAGTGATGAATTTCTTGAGATCCACGGTTCCTGCGTCTTCCCGCGCGAGTTCGGCGTCAAGACGGGAGGCGTCGGAAATGTCGGTGATGAGACGGTCCAGCCGCCTGACGTCGTGCTGGATGATCTCCATCAGCCGGCTGCGCGACGTGTCGTTCTTGGCCAGCGGCAGGGTTTCTACCGCGCTGCGCAGCGAGGTCAGCGGGTTCTTCAACTCGTGCGAGACGTCGGCCGCGAAACTTTCGATCGCCTCGATGCGGGCGTAGAGCGCATTGGTCATGTCGCGCACGGCGATCGACAGATTGCCGATCTCGTCCTGCCGGTCGGAGAAATCAGGGATTTCCTCGCGGTTCTTGACGCCGCGCCGCACCCTGACCGCCGCCGCAGACAGCCGGCGCAGCGGGTTGGCGATGGTCGAGGCGAGCAGCATCGACAGGATGGCGGTGACAAGGGCGGCGATGCCGAAGACGCGCAGGATGGCCTTGCGCTCGGCCGCGACGATCTTGTCGATGTCGCCGCCTTCCGTCGACAGCATCAGCACGCCGAGAACGGCGCGGAAGCGCTGGATCGGCACGGCGACCGAAACAATCTGCTCGCCCTGTTCGGAGATCCGCACGATGGTCGACGGACTGCCGGTAAGCGCCTTGACCACCTCCGGAAATGCAGCGCCATTGCCGCCCGGCTGTTCGTGGTAGACCGGCAGCGCGGTGTTGCGGAAGAAGTCGAAGACGAATTTCTGGATACGCTCCAGAAGGTCGGGTTCTTCCGCGGCGACCGGCGGCAGATCGTAGCGAAGGATCTGGCCGCGCGAATAGAGATGGCGGGAATCGAGCAGCAGGTTGGCGTCGCGGTCATAGATGCGGGCGCGCGTCCGCGTCGGCGAAATCAAGCGCCTGAGCACCGGCGCGACGCGCTCCGGATTGATCGGAAAATCCAGATTGTCGAGCTGATCGGAGCCGGGACCCAGGCTTTCGCCGGCCTGCAGTTCAAGCAGCTTTTCCGGATCGATGCTGATCGAATCGGTCTCGACCGTCGCCGATGCCGCGATCGCGCCGGCAATGATCTCGCCCTGGGTCATCAGGCTTTCGACGCGGGCATCGATCAGCCCGTCGCGAAACGTGTTGAGGTAGAGAATGCCGGTGACCAGGACGGCCAGCCCGGCGAGATTGAGGAAGAGAATGCGCCGCGTCAGGCTTGAAAAGATATGGTGGCCGAGGAAGCGGCGCATCGGCACCGTGATTCTCGACAGGAATGCGGGCAGAATCCGCGACGGACGCCGGGCGCCCGTCCGTCTCACTCGCTCTACGTCCACTGCCATCGAATAGCAGCCCCCGCTTAGTAATTAGTGAGTAGGCAGTAGGGAATAGAGAAATGGTTGGCTGAGGTCGCGGCGATGCCGAGTGGCCGTTCGCACCATTCAAAACTGACTACCGACTATTCCCTACTGCCTATTGCCTATTTACGCTTCGCGGAACCGATATCCGACTCCGTAAAGGGTTTCGATCATCTCGAAGTCATCATCGACCGCCTTGAACTTCTTGCGAAGCCGCTTGATGTGACTGTCGATGGTGCGGTCATCGACATAGACCTGCTCATCATAGGCCGAATCCATCAGCGCATCACGGCTTTTTACCACACCGGGGCGCTGGGCCAGAGAATGCAGGATCAGAAATTCGGTGACGGTAAGCGTCACCGGCTCGCCTTTCCAGGTACAGGTGTGACGCTCCTGATCCATGACAAGCTGGCCGCGCTCGAGCGAACGGGCCTGCTGGTTGGGCGTCTTGGCCGATGCCTCGCGGGCGCTGGCACGGCGCAGCACGGCGCGAACCCGCTCAACCAGAAGACGCTGCGAGAAGGGTTTGCGGATGAAGTCGTCGGCGCCCATCTTGAGGCCGAAAAGCTCATCGATCTCGTCGTCCTTGGACGTCAGGAAGATCACCGGCAGGTCGGATTTCTGGCGCATCCGGCGCAGAAGTTCCATGCCGTCCATGCGCGGCATCTTGATGTCGAGGATGGCGAGGTTCGGCGGGCGCGCTGCCAGACCTTCCAGCGCCGACGCCCCATCCGTGTAGGTCTCGACGCGATACCCCTCCGATTCGAGGGCGATCGACACCGACGTCAGAATGTTGCGATCGTCGTCGACAAGCGCGATTGTTGCCATTTCAAGTGGCTCCCTCATGAGCTGTCCCTTCTTTGGTCGAGAAGGGGCTTTTGCAGGACAAATTAGGTACAAAATGTGGCACAGGCTTCGTCCGCTGTCACGAGCGGCATGCCGGCGGCCACAATCTCACCTCAACATGGATTGAACTGATAAAGACCGCCAATCCTTGGCAACCGCCCGGTTTTTTGCACATATAAACGATTTAAACAACTTTCAAAATGTTTAAATCGATTAATTATTTGATATCATTTGGCTTTTCTGGTTCTCACCGTTACAGTCTCCTTCGTGGGGGCTCCGGAAATTCGCCGGCCAGGATGCTGCAATCGAAGAAGGAACCCCTCATGTCGGAAGCCGGCAAACGCAATCCCGCATGGGCGATCGACCGGATCGGCCTGAAAACCACCGGCGCGGTGCGCTATAATTTCGACGAGGCCGTCCTTTACGAGGAAGCGATCCGCCGCGGCGAGGCCCGGCTCACCGCGCACGGCGCGCTCGTCGCCGAGACCGGGCAGCACACCGGCCGCTCGCCCAAGGACAAATTCGTCGTGCGCGACGAGACCACCGGGCCGCATGTATGGTGGGACAACAACAAGGCGATTTCGCCGGCCCAGTTCGACACGCTGCTCGCCGATTTTCGCACCCATGCGGCTGACAAGGATCTTTATGTGCAGGATCTGGTCGGCGGCGCCGATGAAGACTTAAAGCTGACGACCAGGGTCGTCACGGAGCTTGCCTGGCACTCCTTGTTCATCCGCAATCTGCTCATTCGCCCGGAAGCCGCCGAGCTCGAGCATTTCGTGCCTGACATGACGATCATCGACCTGCCGTCGTTCCGTGCCGATCCGGTCCGCCACGGCACCCGCACCGAAACGGTGATCGCCGTCGATCTCTCGCGCATGATCGTGCTGATCGGCGGCACCTCCTATGCCGGCGAAATGAAGAAGTCGGTGTTCACCGTGCTCAACTATCTGTTGCCGGCCAAGGGCGTGATGCCGATGCATTGCTCGGCCAATGAAGGCGCCGGCGGAGACGCTGCCATCTTCTTCGGCCTCTCGGGAACCGGCAAGACGACGCTGTCGGCCGACCCGTCGCGCACGCTGGTTGGCGACGACGAGCACGGCTGGGGTCCGCATGGCATCTTCAATTTCGAAGGCGGCTGCTATGCCAAGACGATAAAGCTTTCGGCCGAAGCCGAGCCGGAGATCTTCGCCACCACCCAACGCTTCGGCACCGTGCTGGAGAATGTGGTGCTCGATGCGGGCCGCGTGCCGGATTTCGACGACGGCAGTCTCACGGAAAACACGCGCTGTGCCTATCCGCTCCACTTCATTCCCAACGCCAGCAAGACGGGCCGCGCCGGTCACCCGAAAAACATCATCATGCTGACCGCCGACGCATTCGGCGTGATGCCGCCGATCGCCCGGCTGACCCCGGCGCAGGCGATGTATCACTTCCTCTCCGGCTATACCGCCAAGGTGGCAGGAACCGAAAAAGGGGTCACAGAACCCGAAGCGACGTTTTCGACCTGTTTCGGCGCACCGTTCATGCCGCGCCACCCGTCGGAATACGGCAATCTGCTGCGCGAACTCATCGCTCATCACGGTGTCGATTGCTGGCTGGTCAACACCGGCTGGACCGGCGGCGCCTACGGCACCGGCAAGCGGATGCCGATCAAGGCGACGCGGGCGCTGCTTGCCGCGGCGCTCGACGGCTCGCTGAAAGGGGCCGATTTCCGCACCGACGCCAATTTTGGTTTCGACGTGCCGGTGGCGGTTGCGGGCGTCGACCGCGCCATTCTCGATCCGAGATCGACCTGGGCCGATACCTCAGCTTACGACCTGCAGGCGGCGAGGCTGGTCGGCATGTTCGCCATCAATTTCGAAAAATTCGAGCCTCATGTCGACGCCATTGTGCTCGGCGCCGCGCCGCGCATGCGCGAAGCCGCGGAATAATCGCCGGCTGGGTACCCTACGCCTCAAGGCCCAGACCCGGATCGGGAAGGCCCGACCCGGGACCGGGAACGCTCGACCCGGGGATCGGGAAGGCCCGACCCCGGGGGATCGGGCCTTTTCTTTTTTCGTTCGCCGCGCCATGACTGCGGCATGAACGCCGACGACAAGATCATCATTGCCGACGATGCGGTGATCCATCCGGATGACCTGCACGAGGACTTCATCCGCTCGTCCGGCCCTGGCGGCCAGAACGTCAACAAGGTGGCGACGGCGGTGCAATTGCGCTTCGATGCGGCGAATGCGCCGGGTCTGTCGGAGCGCGTCCGCGAGCGAACCATAAAGCTGGCCGGCCAGCGCGCCACCAAGGATGGCGTCATCGTCATCGAGGCCGGACGCTTCCGCACGCAAGAGCAGAACCGGGCGGACGCCCGGGCGCGGCTTGCGGAACTGGTCGCCAAGGCCGCCGAACCGCCGCCGCCGCCGCGCAAGAAGACGAGGCCGTCGAAAGGCGCGGTCGAAAGGCGGCTGAAGACCAAGGCTGGACGCGGCACAATCAAGAAACTGCGCGGCAGGGTGGACGACGATTAGCGCAACGTGCGTCCCCTTGGACGCACAAAGGCGTGCCTGACATTTTGTACCGACCTATCGTGCTTTCCGAAATCGATCCCGTTATTCGGGCCGATGCGATAGGCGCGACATCGATCGCGCGGTCAAGACGGCTTCCAATTCAAGGTTGCAGATGGCAAGTTCGGTTTCGCCACAGCAAGGGAGACCGCAGATGGGCATGTTTGATTTCGTCAAGGGTGTCGGCAAGAAGCTCGGCTTCGGTGACGATGAGCCGGAGCCGACCGCCGATACGCTCAAGAAGGAACTCGATTCGCACGCGCTCGGCACCGACAATGTCGAAGTCGTCGTCAAAGGCGATACGGCTGTCCTGAAAGGCGTGGTCAAGGATCAATCGATCTTCGAAAAAGCGGTCATCGCCGTTGGCAACACGCTCGGCGTGTCCAAGGTGCAGGCGGATGAATTGCAGGTCGCCGCACCCGAGTCCGGCACACCCGCTGCCCCGGCCAAGGAACCGACCTTCTACACGGTCAAGAAAGGCGACAACCTCTGGAAGATCGCCGAAAAGAGCTACGGCAAGGGCAAGGGTGCGAAGAACACGATCATTTTCGAGGCCAACAAGCCGATGCTGACCCATCCGGACAAGATTTATCCGGGGCAGGTTCTGCGCATCCCGGATCTCGATCAGGCCTGACCAGATCGGGCCTAACCAGATCGGTACGGCCAATCGAAAACGGCGGCTTTCGGGTCGCCGTTTTCATTTGATGGTGGCATTCTGATTCCTTCCGACCAGGATCAAGCGACCATGCTCGTTCTGCCCAAAGGCGTCCGCCATATGCCCGGCTATCTGTCCCGCGCGGTGCAGGAAGCACTGGTCGAGGATGTGAGACGGGCCGTGCAGGAGGCTCCCCTGTTCGTGCCGGCCATGCCGTGCACCGGCAAGGAGATGAGCGTGCGCATGACCAATTGCGGTTCGCTCGGCTGGGTCACCGATAAGGAGGACGGCTATCGCTACCAACCGATGCACCCGGTGACCGGAATGCCCTGGCCGCCGATCCCGGATGTGCTGCTGGAGCTGTGGCGGGACGTGTCCGCCTATCCGCATCCGCCGGAGGCCTGCCTGGTCAATTTCTATTCGCCGGACGCGAAGATGGGCCTCCATCAAGACCGCGACGAGATCGATTTCTCCGCGCCGGTCGTCTCCGTTTCACTGGGCGACGATTGCTTGTTCAGGGTTGGCCAGAGCACGCGCGAAGGCGGCACCAAATCGTTCAGGCTGAAAAGCGGCGACGTCGTCGTGCTTGGCGGCGAAGGCCGTCTCTGTTTTCACGGCGTCGACCGCATCTATCCTTCGACCTCGGCACTGCTTAGGAATGGCGGGCGGATCAACCTAACGCTGCGGCGGGTGACCTATCCTGGTTAGAGCGGATTTACCCAAAACCGGCACCCGCTTTAGGTCACGGCCCAGGCCTGACGCTGCCGGAAAAGATCCAGCGTTCGAGAACGACAAAGTTGACCACGGGAATGAGAATGCAGGTGAGCAGTATCGGAATCGCAGCCGGCAGGCCGAACTGCCCGACGAGGAGCAGCGGAAGAATATAGGCGATGGCAAGGCCGAATCCGGTCAGCACGGCGAAACGCGGCGCTTCGAATTGATGCGAGCCGGCCGACATGAAGGTGAAGAACTTGTGGCCGAGATAGGAGAATATTGCCGCGACCGCATAGGCGGCGACGGAGGCTGTGGCCGGCGGCAGGTATGTTGACCCGGCACTGGTGAAGAGGCTGGCACAAAGCGCATAGAGCCCTGTGGCCGCAAGCCCCACCGAGGCGAATTTGAGAAGCCGGCGCGGAGCAAGTGTTCCGCGCCAGGCGGAAATGTCAGGCCGGCGCAAGGCAGGCATTTTGTTCACCGGCTGCTCCCGACAAATGCTCTGGAATGGCAATCGAACGATAGCGGGCACTGCCTAAAGCGCCGTCGCGTTTGACCGGCCTCATACGACGCGCTTTAGGTTGTTGTTTTATGCATGTCGTTATCGCAAAACCGCTGCACACTTTTGCGCGACATGCATTAAAGCGCCGTTAACCGCTTCGTTACAGCTTCCTGAGCGCCACTTCCTCGACCAGATGATTGGCGCCCTTGCGCAGGATGAGATCGGCGCGGGCTCGCGTCGGCAGGATGTTCTCGCGCAAATTCTTCAGATTGATGTTGGTCCACAGGCCTTCGGCGATGGCGCGGGCCGCTGCTTGCGAAAGTTGCGAATAGCGGTGGAAGAAGGAGTCCGGATCGCGGAAGGCGGTCTCGCGCAGCCGCATGAAACGGGCGATGTACCATTGATGGATCAGCTCCTCTTCGGCATCGATATAGATGGCGAAGTCGAAGAAATCCGACAGGAAAGGCACGATCTTGCCGTCCTTCGGCAGCTTGCCCGGCTGCAGCACGTTGATGCCTTCGAAGATCAATATATCCGGCCGGTCGATAGTCTGGAACTCGCCGGGAACGACGTCGTAGGTCAGGTGCGAATAAACAGGCGCGCGGACATTGCGCTGCGCCGATTTAATGCCCGACAGGAAACGCAGCAATGCGCCGACATCATAGCTGTCGGGAAAGCCTTTGCGCTCCATCAGATTGTTGCGGCGCAGGATCTCGTTGGGAAGCAGGAAGCCGTCAGTGGTGATCAGATCGACCTTGGGGCTCGACGGCCAGCGCGCCAGCAATTCCTTGAGCACGCGCGCCGTGGTCGATTTGCCGACCGCGACAGAGCCGGCAATGCCGATGATGAAGGGCGTTTTGACGACATCCACCGCGTTGAAGAAGGCCTGGCGCTGCCTAAACAGAAGCTGGCTCGCCTCGACATGGGCCGACAACAGCCGCGACAGCGAAAGATAGATGCGCTTGACCTCTTCGAGATCGACCGGGTCATTGAGCGAACGCAGGCGACGGACCTCGTCCTCGCCGAGCGTCATCGGCGTGTCGGCGCGAAACTGCGACCATTGCTCCGCCGAGAAAAAACGGAAGGGCGAATATTTCTCGGTGGGGGCGAGCTGGTCCATCGAGTTTCCTAACCTCCAGCGATCAGCCCCGGTCCTGCCGAGACGCCTTTTCGGCGATGCCCGAACGACCGGTGCGGCGTTCGAGTTCGGTCAGAACGTCGGCAAGTGGAACGCCGGCAACGCCCAAAACGACGAGCCAATGATAGATGAGATCGGCGCTTTCCGAAACGAGGGCTTGTCTGTCACCGCCAACGGCGGCGATCACTGTTTCGATCGCCTCTTCGCCGAGCTTCTGTGCCGCCTTGTCGATGCCGCGCGCGAACAGCTTTGCCGTCCACGAATCCGGATCGCCGGAATGCGCGCGTTCCCTGATGATTGTCTCCAGATCGGAGAGCGAAAACTCAGCCATGGCGCCATCTATCTGCTTGTTTAAGCATGATCTTTTCCGAAAACCGGTTGCCACTTTTCGCTGGCGCGGACCTTCGGTTCGGGACCATGCTTTAGAGCCGATCCCCCGACGAGTCCAGTCGCATCGGCAGGCCGGCGCGGGCCATATGCGCCTTGGCTTCGGCAATGCTGTAGGTGCCAAAATGGAAGATCGACGCCGCCAGCACCGCGCCGGCATGCCCGTCGCGAATGCCCTCTACCAGGTGATCGAGCGTGCCGACGCCGCCGGAGGCGATGACCGGCGCACGCACGGCGTCGGCGACCGCGCGGGTGAGCGCGATGTCGTAGCCGGCCTTGGTGCCGTCGCGATCCATCGACGTCAGCAGGATCTCGCCGGCGCCGCGATCGACCATCTGCTGAGCGAATTCGACCGCGTCGATGCCGGTCTTCTCGCGGCCGCCATGGGTGAAAATCTCCCAGCGGTCGCCCTCGCCTTCGCCCGACACTTTCTTGGCGTCGATGGCGACAACGATGCACTGGTTGCCGAATTTGTCAGCCGCCTCGGCGACGAAATCGGGATTCTTCACCGCCGCCGTGTTGATCGATACCTTGTCGGCGCCGGCCAAAAGCAGCTTCCTTATGTCGGCGACCTGGCGCACGCCGCCGCCGACGGTCAGCGGCATGAAACATTGTTCTGCGGTGCGGGCGACGATGTCGAAGATGGTCTCGCGATTTTCGGACGAAGCGGTGATGTCGAGGAAACAGAGTTCGTCGGCGCCGGCGGCGTCATAGGCCTTGGCCGCCTCGACCGGATCGCCGGCATCGATCAGGTCGACGAAGTTGACGCCCTTGACAACGCGGCCGTTCTTGACGTCGAGACAGGGGATGACGCGGGCTTTCAGCATCAGATCCTCCCAAGCGCGGCAAGAAAATCGCTAAGCAATTGCCCGACGACGGGCGGAACCTCGCCCTTGGCGTCAAAGGCAGGATCGTAGGCGGACAGGGTGATGCCGACGATCGGTATCGACTTGGCCAGCCCGCAAACCAGGTGCCGCAGCTGCTCCGGATTTGGACCTCCCGGCCGTGCATAGCGGTTCACTTGCAGCGCATCCGGATCGTGAACGTCCAGATCCAGATGCAAATGTACTTGGGCCGCGCCGGCAGCCTTGAGCTTTCCGACATTGTCGAGCGCATCGGCCCATTGGGCACGAATGATCGGCAACGTCTCTAAAAGCCCCCTTTCATCGGGGTCGAGGTCGCGTGCATCGACCAGCATGCACCGCGACGGGTCGATCGCCTGGAAGCCGGGAATCGCTGACGTCATCGGGCGCCAGCAGAGCCCCAGCGTCGTCGCCAGCGCCATGCCGTCGAGAAACGCGTAGGCGGACGTCTCGGGCGTATTGAGGTCGCCGTGCTGATCGATCCAGATGATCGAATCCGCGGTATCGCCAGCCAACGCACCGACGGCGGTCAGGCAATTTCCGGCGAGCACAATGGGAAAACGCTCATCGTCGCGCGCCATGTCGACCTTGGTGGCGACTGCCCGACAAACCGCGAAGCCTGTCGCGATTTCGCGCTTCTGGGCATCGCCGACATCGCCGATGTCCTCGACGATGACATCATGGCCGCGCAAGGCAAGTTCATCGACAAGCCCGCCGGCGATGACGGCGTCGGGGCCCTGCCCAAAGCCGGCGTGGTAAAGGCCGCTGTCATAGGGTGCGAGGATGATCGAGAGTTTCATCGCGCCCTCGCCTTCTCCGATCCTGCCGCCAGGATCGCCAGTGCCTCGGCCGGATCGATACGCCCGTCATAAAGCGCGCGGCCCGAGATGGCGCCTTCGAGTTTTTGCGCATCGGGCATGGTCATGCGCACGATGTCGGCGATCGAGGCGAGCCCCCCGGAGGCGATGACCGGGATCGACACGGCGTCGGCGAGATCGATGGTGGCATCCCAGTTGATGCCGGTCAGCACACCGTCGCGGTCGATGTCGGTGTAAATGATGGCGGCGACGCCGGCGCCCTCGAACTTCCTCGCCAGCTCTATGACGCCGAGGCTTGAGGCCTCGGCCCAGCCCTCGACCGCCACCTTGCCGCCCTTGGCGTCGATGCCGACGGCGATCCTGCCCGGGAACGCCTTGCAGGCCTGCCTGACCAGATCCGGATCGCGCACCGCCACCGTGCCGAGAATGATGCGGGCCAGCCCGCGATCGAGCCAGTCCTCGACCTGCGCCAGGGTGCGGATGCCGCCGCCGAGCTGCACCGGGTTTTTCGTCGCCTTGAGGATGGCGCCGACCGCCGCGCTGTTGACGCTCTGGCCCTTGAAGGCGCCGTTGAGGTCGACGACATGCAGCCATTCAAAGCCTTGTTGCTCGAAGGTCCTGGCCTGCGCGGCCGGGTCGTCATTGTAGATCGTCGCGGTCGCCATATCGCCGTGCTTCAGGCGCACGCACTTGCCGTCCTTGAGATCGATGGCCGGGAACAGGATCACCGTTCAGGCGCCTTCAACAATGACGAAGTGACCGGTCGAGGCGGCAAGCCTGTACTTCAATGCCTCCCGGTATTCAGGCGACTCGTAGCACTCGATCGCCTTGTCGTAGGACTCGAACTCCACCAGGACGTGGCGGTTGCCTGTCGGCCCTTCCGGGCTCGCATAACGCCCGGCCCGCACGGGAAGCTTCGCACCATACTTCGCAAAGGCCGCCGCGTTCGCCTCGATATATTGCTTGTAGCCCTCGGGATCGCGGACATCGACCATCGCCATCCAGTAGCCTTTCTTGCTCATGTTCCTAGGGCCTCCAGCGCAGGAAATTGGTGATCAGCGCCAGACCAAGCGCCTGGCTCTTTTCGGGATGAAACTGCGTGCCGGCAAGATTGTCGCTGATAACAGTGGCCGTCACCGGACCACCGTAATCGGCAATCGCCAGCACGTCCTCCGGCTTCTGCGCGTCGAGATGATAGGAATGGACGAAATAGGCGTGCAATCCCTTGGCGCCGGTTGGAATGCCGGAAAACAGCGGATGCTTGCGCGTGAGCTCGATCGTGTTCCAGCCGATCTGCGGGATCTTCAGCGCAGGATCGGCCGGGGTGATCTCCTTGACGTCGCCGTCGATCCAGCCAAAACCTTTTGTAACGGTCTTTTCCAGGCCCCGCTTCGACATCAGCTGCATGCCGACGCAGATGCCGAGGAACGGCCGCCCCTTGACGATCGCGACCTCCTCGACCGCTTCCCACATGCCGGCCACAGCGCGCAGCCCGGCCGCGCAATCGGCATAAGCGCCGACGCCGGGCAGGACGATGCGGTCGGCGGTTCTGACACGCTCGGCATCGGCGGTCAGGTCGATCGCGGCGGCGATACCGGCTTCATGCGCGGCGCGCTCGAAGGCCTTGGTGGCCGAGCGCAGATTGCCCGAGCCGTAGTCGATGATCGCGACCCGCATGTCAGGGTCTTCCCGGAGTGTGGTTCAACCCTAGCGCTATGCCCATATGCGCTGGCCGGGCATGGGCAGCATCCGGGACGATGCGTTGCGGGGGCGCTTGCTCATCGGAATGCGCTTCGGCTTCCAGCACATAGCGCGTATCGGCATCGTCGATCCTGTCGGCCGCGACGACGCCCCATTCATGCCAGCCACGACGGCGCAGTGCGGCAATCCGCAAGGCCTGACCTTCCAGACCGACGTAGAGCGATACAAGCAGCGACAGCAGCGGGCCGGCCAGCCCAAGGCTCAATGCTTCGGCAAGCATCGAAAGGAGAGCCATGGCGACAAACGCCAGCGCTGCCTCGATCCACAACCGGTGCCAGAGCAGCCACAGCGGCGGCACGAGGAAGCCGATCAGGGAAAACCCATCACGGACAAAGGCCTTTGTGTCACGGTTTTCGCCGCGGCCCGGCGGTTCCATCACGACGTAGATCGCCACGGCCCTATCCCTTCAGAGATCCCTTGGTGGAAGGAACCGCGTCCGGCTGGCGCGGGTCGCCTTCAAGCGCGAAACGCAGCGCACGCGCCACCGCCTTGAAGCTGGTCTCGGCGATGTGATGATTGTTGGCGCCGTAGTGGTTGGTGACATGCAGCGTGATGCCGGCATTCTGCGCCAGGGCCTGGAAGAATTCGCGCACCAGTTCGGTGTCGAACGTGCCGATCTTCGGCGATGAGAACGCAACGTTCCATATAAGGAAAGGACGGCCGGAGACATCGATCGCCGCGCGCGTCAGCGTCTCGTCCATGGCGAGATCGATCGAGGCATACCGCATGATGCCGCGCCGCTCGCCCATCGCCTTGGCCAGCGCCTGGCCGAGCGCGATGCCGGTGTCCTCGACCGTGTGGTGGTCGTCTATGTGCAGATCGCCCTTGGCCTTGACCGTCATGTCGATCAGCGAATGGCGCGACAGCTGGTCCAGCATGTGATCGAAGAAGCCGACGCCCGTCGAAATATCGGATTTTCCCGAGCCGTCGACCTGGACCGATACGGAGATGTCGGTCTCCTTGGTCTTGCGGCTTGCGTTGGCGGAACGGGGCGGCATGACCTCATCCTTGTCCAGAGTTCAGGCGTTCCAAGCGTCCACATGCTTGAAAACGAGAGCCTTCTAGCAGCATGATCCGGCGATTGCCAGTTGCCATGCCCGGGGATATCGAGCCTGGCGGGTGGCTGGTTTGCAATCATCAGACCTATGCATACATATGGTCGATCAAGTCACTCGTAACGCGCCAATCGCCTTTTCGGGACCGGTGCTGATCGGAGCAGAAGATGTCGAATGAACTGACCATGCACGCCACGACCATCGTGACGGTGCGCAAGGGCGGCAAGGTGGTGATTGCCGGCGACGGCCAGGTCAGTCTCGGCCAGACCATCATGAAAGGCAACGCCAAGAAGGTGCGTCGCATCGGCAAAAGCGGCAATGTCATTGCCGGTTTCGCCGGCGCCACCGCTGACGCCTTCACCCTTCTGGAGCGGCTGGAAGCCAAGCTCGAACAATATCCGGAGCAACTGACGCGGGCCTGCGTCGAACTTGCCAAGGACTGGCGCACCGACCGCTATCTGCGCCGGCTGGAAGCGATGATGCTGGTCGCCGACAAGTCGGTCTCGCTTGCGCTGACCGGCACCGGCGACGTGCTCGAACCCGAACATGGCGTCATGGCCATCGGTTCGGGCGGCAATTACGCGCTGGCCGCGGCGCGCGCACTGATGGACACCGACAAGGATGCCGAAGAAATCGCCCGAAAGGCGATGCAGATCGCATCCGACATTTGCGTCTACACCAACAACAATTTCGTCATCGAAACGCTCGATGCCGGCTGAGCCGGCCGCTGGCCATGATCCCGAAAAGTGGAAACCGGTTTTTGCTTCGCTGACCTCCGGTTCGGGAGGAGATCATGGCCAAACAAGAAAATAGATACGATTTTCGGCCGGTGACGGAGGCGGACCTGCCGATGATCGCGGCATGGCTGGCCGAGCCGCATGTCGCCGAGTGGTGGGACGATCCCGAGACGGAGATCGCCCAGATCCGCGAACACATCGACAGCATTTCCGTCGAACCGCTGATCATCGAGCTCGATGGCGAGCCGATCGGCTACATGCAGAGCTACGACCCGCATCTGGAGGACGGCCACCCCTATAGCGACCAGCCGTTCGGTACGCTCGGCATCGATCTGTCGATCGGCAGGCCTGAGCTTATCGGACGCGGCCACGGCTCGGCAATTGTCCGGCAGTTCGTGGAACAGCTGTTCGAGGAAGGGGCGCCGCGTGTCATCATCGACCCAGATCCATCCAACGGACGAGCGATCCGGGCCTATGAAAAGGCCGGTTTCAGAGTTATCGATCGAAGGCAATCGGAATATGGCGACGCCGTGCTGATGGCAATCGACGCACAAGAGGGCGACGCCGAATAGGGCGACGCCGAAGAGGGGCAGTAGCAGCATGAGCACGACCGGCGCCGACAAACCCGTCTCGGCCTATGAAGACAGCTGGCGGATGGGACTTCTGCTCGTCCTCGGCCTGATCATATTCCAGGCCGGAGTCCTTTACGGCATGGGCCGAACGCCGATCTGCACATGCGGCTATGTCAAGCTGTGGCACGGCATCGTGCAGAGCTCGGAGAATTCCCAGCATATTTCCGACTGGTACACATTCTCCCACATCATCCACGGCTTCCTGTTCTATGCGCTGGCATGGGCTCTGTTCCCGCGCTCGCCGATCGGGCTCAGGCTGGCATTTGCGGTCGTCATAGAGGGCGGCTGGGAACTTCTCGAGAACAGCCCGTTGATCATCGAGCGCTATCGCGCCGGCACAATTTCCCTGGATTACTACGGCGACAGCATCATCAATTCGGTGGCGGACACGCTGGCGATGGTGCTGGGATTTGTGATGGCGCGCAGGCTTCCTATATGGGTGATCGTGACCCTGGCCGTCATCTTCGAATTCGGTGTCGGCTACCTCATCCGGGACAATCTGACACTCAACGTGATCATGCTGCTGCATCCGTTCGAGTCCATCCGGCAGTGGCAAAGTGGAATTTAGGATATGAGCACATTCTCGCCGCGCGAAATCGTTTCGGAACTCGATCGCTTCATCATCGGCCAGAAGGACGCCAAGCGCGCCGTGGCCATAGCCTTGCGCAACCGCTGGCGCCGCCAGCAGCTCGAAGGCCAGATGCGTGAAGAGGTGATGCCGAAGAACATCCTGATGATCGGCCCGACCGGCGTCGGCAAGACCGAGATCTCGCGCCGCCTGGCACGCCTTGCCGGTGCGCCGTTCGTCAAGGTCGAGGCGACCAAGTTCACCGAGGTCGGCTATGTCGGCCGCGACGTCGAGCAGATCATCCGCGACCTGGTCGAGATCGCCATCGGGCTGGTGCGCGAGAAGATGCGCGAGGATGTCAAGGCGCGTGCCCATATCAATGCCGAGGAACGCGTGCTGGAAGCGCTCGTCGGCAAGACGGCGAGCCCGGCCACACGCGACAGTTTCCGCAAGAAGCTGCGCGACGGCGAGCTCGACGACAAGGAGATCGAGATCGAGGTGAGCGATACCGGCACCGGCGGCATGCCCGGCTTCGAGATCCCCGGCATGCCGGGCGCCAATATCGGCGTGTTGAACATCAACGACATGCTGTCGAAAGCGATGGGCGGCCAGAAGACCAAGACGCGCAAGACGACGGTGAAGGAGTCCTACGCGGTGCTGGTCGGCGACGAGTCCGACAAGCTGCTCGACCAGGACGAGGTGGTGCGCAGGGCGCTCGAATCGACCGAAAACGACGGCATCGTCTTCCTCGACGAGATCGACAAGATCGCCTCGCGCGAAGGCGGCATGGGCGCCGGTGTTTCCCGCGAAGGCGTGCAGCGCGACCTGCTGCCGCTTGTCGAAGGCACAACGGTTGCGACCAAATACGGGCCGGTGAAGACGGACCACATCCTGTTCATCGCATCGGGTGCGTTCCACGTTGCCAAGCCGTCCGACCTGCTGCCCGAACTGCAGGGCCGTCTGCCGATCCGCGTCGAGCTGCGGGCGCTGGAGAAGGACGATTTCGTCCGCATCCTGACCGAGACCGAGGCCAGCCTGATCAAGCAGTATATCGCGCTGATGAAGACCGAGGGCGTCGATCTCGTCTTCACCGACGACGCCATCGATTCGCTGGCCGGCATCGCCGTCGATCTCAATGCCAGCGTCGAGAACATCGGCGCAAGGCGGCTGCAGACGGTGATGGAGCGGGTGCTGGACGAGATCTCCTATGACGCGCCGGACCGCCATGGCACGGCGGTGACCATCGACGCCGCCTATGTGCAAAAGCATGTCGGCGATCTGTCCAGAAACACGGATTTGTCGCGATTCATCCTGTAGCAGGCGATTCATCCCCACAAGAGATGGGCCGGGTGAGCCGGCAGCTCTGAAACGTGTGGCCAAATGGAAGCATCTGGCCAGCTTTTGTCTTGCCGGGCGAAGGGGCTCTCGACTCCCCTTCCAGCTTTACCTAGTTTGCCCGGCAACTACAGCGCGCGCGTCCTTGGACGCGCAAGGAACGCTGTAGCACTTGATTTGGCGCGTGACCCCCGAAAATCGAATCCGGGGGTCATGCGCTGTTACAGGCGGCGGCGCATGAAAAAACTGATCCTCGTCATTCTCGGGCTGACGCTGACGACAGCCATGTTCGCCGCGCAAGCGGCGACGATGGTGCCGCCGGGCAACAGTCATGCCGAGCAGCCCAACATACCGGGCGCCTCGAGCCGGCGCACCCAGGCCACCAACACCACCTTCCAGGCAAAATACAGCAAGGTCTATGCGCTGCTGCAGCACGACGCCGGTCTGCGCGGCAAGATCAGCCAAGCGGCGGCGACCTATGGCATCGACCCGATGCATATCGTCGGCGCCATCGTCGGCGAGCACACCTACAATGTCGACGCCTACGACCGGCTGCAGACCTATTACGTCAAGGCGATCTCCTATCTGTCGAGCAAGCTGGCCTTCGCCTATGAAGGCGAGGACATCACCGATTTCGTGCAGCGACCGCAATTCCAGGAATGCGCCGGCAAATCGGATAGTTACGCGCTCTGGGAATGCCGCGAGCAGGTGTGGAACCAGTCCTTTCGCGGCAAGACTGTCGGCGGCGAGAGCTTCCCCGACGACCGCTTCGGCGCCACCTTCTTCCAGCCCTATTATGCCGGCCAGACTTTCGGCCTCGGTCAGCTCAATCCGCTGACGGCGTTGCAGATGAGCGATCTCGTGCACCAGGTTTCCGGCCTGCCGAAGCTCGACGTCGGCGATCCGAACGCGGTCTACAAGACCATCATGGATCCGGACCTGACATTGGATTATGTCGCGGCGACGATCCGGAAATCGATCGATGCCTACCAGAGCATTGCCGGCTTCGACATATCGGGCAATCCCGGCATCACATCGACGCTCTACAATGTCGGAAATCCGGAACAGCGCGCCCATGCGCTGAAGGCCGAGAACGACAGGCGCCGCGCCGCGGGCGAGCCTGAGAAGCTGCCCGAGGAAAATTACTACGGCTGGCTGGTCAACGACAAATTGCCGGAGCTGAAGGCGCTGTTTTAGACGGGAGAAAGACGCCCGTTCTGCGGCGCTGGCGATTGGCGAAATCCTAAGCGACAGTGTCCTTCTCCCCGTCACTATACGGGGAGAAGATGCCGGTAGGCAGATGAGGGGCAGCGCCGGCTTTCGGCAATCGGCGCCACGGCTTACGCCGCCAGCAGCGACTTCAGCTTGACCGTTTGCGAACCGAGCGCCTCAGGCGCCGGCTTTGCCCATTTTGCGATCAGCATCTCGGCCAGCCTGATGTCGCGGGCGACCGTGTTGCCTGGGCCGATGCCGCTCGCCGCGACCAGTCTGCCGTCCTCGGCGAGGTGGAACAGGATGAAGGCGCCGTCGTCGAGATCGCGGCGCACGACCTTGCTGCCCTCGTCCGAGAGGCCTGATATCT
Source organism: Mesorhizobium sp. M1322 (assembly GCF_040318085.1). NCBI lineage: Bacteria > Pseudomonadati > Pseudomonadota > Alphaproteobacteria > Hyphomicrobiales > Phyllobacteriaceae > Mesorhizobium > Mesorhizobium sp. M1322. The sequence continues at coordinate 13,296 of NZ_JAMYLP010000066.1, read as the reverse complement.
GCAAGGTCAGGCCGTACTGATCCGACCAGAACCATGGCACCGCTGCGTGGGCCTCACCTGCGCCCAGCATATTCTTCGCCGCCAGCGCGCCCTGCTCCTGCGCGTTGCGCCAGGCCTCCAGCCGCACGCGCCGGCCGCCGTAGACGGCAAGCGGAAACGAGCAGCAATCGCCGGCAGCGAAGATGTCCGGATCGCTGGTGCGAAGCTCGGCATCGACAGCTATGCCGTTGTCGATCGTCAGCCCCGCTTCCGCGGCAAGTCCGGTCACCGGCACGGCGCCGATGCCGATCACCGCCAGATCGGCGGCGATGTCCTGCCCGCCGGCAAGCGCGATGCGCACCTCGGCGCCGTCGTCGGCGATCACAGCGATGCCGTCTCCACACAGGATTTTCACGCCTTCGGCTTCATGCGCCCGGTGGATGACCTGCGCGATTTCGGCCGGCACGCCGCGCATCAGAATGCGCGGCTGTACCTCGATGACGGTGACCGCGGCACCCAGCCTGCGCGTCGCCGCGGCGAGCTCGAGCCCGATGAAGCCGCCGCCAATGATGGCGACGCGATTGCCGGCGCTGAGATGGGCACGAATGGCCAGCGCGTCGTTGAAGGTCCGGAGATAGACACAGCGCGCGCCAAGCCCCGGCATTGGCAATTTGCGCGGTAAGGAACCAGTCGCCAGCAACAGCTTGTCGTAAGGTAGAGCCGAACCGTCCGACAGGTGCACGAGATGCGCGGCGCGGTCGATCGCCACCGCCTGAACCGAATGGATATGCCGGATCGATCTCCCGGCCAGGACCTCGTCGCTGGCGATCGCCTTTATCTCGGGCGCATCGCTGGCCATCGCTTCTTTCGACAGCGGCGGCCGCTCATAAGGCAGATGCGGCTCGTCGCCGACCAGCGTCACCGGCCCGTCATAGCCGAGATCGCGCAGCGCCAGGGCAGCCCGCCCGCCGCATTCGCCGGCGCCGATGATGACCATCCCTTTCGTCATCACAGTGACCCGATCTGAATGAGGATTTTGCCGGCGTCGAGCTTGACCGGATACGTCCTGAGATTGACGCAGACCGGCGCGCTCCTGGCCGCCCCGGTCTTGTAGTTGAAGCGGCCATTGTGCTTCGGGCATTCGATGATGTCGTCCATCACCAGCCCGTCAGCCAGATGCACCTTCTCATGCGTGCACAAACCGTCCGTCGCGAAATATTCGTCGTCGGGGCTGCGATAGATGGCGAAGGTGCGGCCGCCATGGTCGAACCGCATCACGTCCTCTTCGTCGATGTCTCCGGCGTCACAGGCCTCGACCCAGTCGCTCATTGGTCCTCCCGGCAGAATTTTGCTTGGTCAACTTGCCCGGCATGTTGCCTGGCATGGGCGCATATCATTCCGCTGCTGCCGCGACGGCATCGTTATCGTTGTGGAATTCGTCGCGATAGGGCTTGGCGGTCGGCGGCAGCGCGCGCTTGACGAAATAGTCCTCATTGCGCAGCTGGCGCACGAAGGCAGGGATCATCTCGCGATAGCCCGCCAGGATCGACGGCGTCGGCGCCGGCAGATCGTGCTTGATCAGCTCATGCAGCCTCGGCAGCGCGTGATAAGGCACCATCGGGAACATGTGGTGCTCGACATGGTAGTTCATGTTCCAGTAGATGAAGCGGCTGATCGGGTTCATGTAGACCGTGCGGCTGTTGAGGCGATGGTCGATGACATTTTCGGCGAGGCCGCCATGCTGCAGCAGGCCGGTCATGACATGATGCCAGGCGCCGTAAAGCCTGGGCAGACCGACCAGCATCAAGGGCAGGAACGAGCCGCTGTAAAGCGCCAGCGCGATGGTCGCGGCATAGATCGCGGTCCAGATGCGGGCAATGCGGATCGCCTTTGGCTGCTCCTGCTCGGGAATGAAGGTCGTTTCCGCCGGGCTGATGATACCGGTCGCATTGCGCACCATGTCGGTCATGGCCTGCCAGGCATCGACAATGCCGAAGAAATTGAGCACGACGCGCAACAGGTCCGGTGGGCGCATCACCGCGATTTCCGGATCGCGGCCGACGATGATCGTATCGGTGTGATGCCGCGTATGGCTCCAGCGCCAGGTCACCGGATTGCGCATGATCATGAAGCAGGCGATCTGATAGATCGCATCATTCATCCACTGCGTCCTGAACGCGGTGCCGTGACCGCATTCGTGCCAGCGTGAATCGGTGGAAGAGCCGTAGAGGACGCCATAGACGAAGAAGAACGGCACGCACCACCACGTGCCCCAGAACCAGGCACCGCCCGCGCCGCTCAGGATCAGGGCGCCGAGCCAGATGGTGGTGTCGCGGATCGCCGGTCCATCGGAGCGCTGCATCAGCTCCTTCATCCGCTTGCGGGGCACGTCGGTATGATACCACTCGGCCGCCGCCAGCCCGGTCTCGACGGCAAGCTTCGCGTCGCGGCCGAACAGGCTGTAGTCTCGCCGGGATGGCATTGCGGATAGTGTCGCTTCCATTGAGGCTGCCTTCCGTCGGCATCCGTCAGAACGGGTGCCTCTGTCACAGGTGCTTATGTCGTAAGATAACGCCAAGCCATGATAGGCTCAATGTCACAAAGATAGTTTCTATCATTTCCCATCAGAATGATGTAAACTTTGGCAAGCGGAGAGACAGCCATGGCAAAACGGCCGACCATCACCGATCTGGCGCGCGCCTCCGGCGTCAGCGTCGCCACCGTCGACCGGGTGCTGAACAATCGCCTGCCGGTGCGCGAGGAAACCGCGCGCCGCGTCTATGAGGCCGCCACCAGCATCGGCTACCACGCCGCCGGACTGATCAAGCAGCGGATGCGCCAGGAACTGCCGGAATATCGGCTCGGCTTTCTGCTGCTGAGGGGCAATGATGTTTTCTACAGCGATTTCGCGCGGGAGCTCGAACTGGCGGTGTCGCAATCGCAGCGCTTCCGCGGCGTCGCAACTATCGACTTCGCCAGTTCGCTGGCGCCCGAGGAGATCGCTGCCCAGATGCGCAAGCTGGCGGCGAAATCCAGGGCCGTCGCCCTTGTCGGTCCGGACCATCCGACGCTGGCGGCAGCCGTCGAGACCCTGAAGGCAAGGGGGCAACCCGTCTTCTCGCTGCTGTCCGACTTTGCCGCCGGCAGCCGCGAAGGCTATGTCGGCCTCGACAACCGCAAGGTCGGCCGCACCGCGGCCTGGATGATCGCCAAGGCGGCGAGGAAACCCGGCAAGGTCGCGCTTTTTGTCGGCAGCCATCGCTTCCATGGCCATGAGCTACGCGAGATCGGCTTCAGATCATTCTTCCGCGAGCATGCGCCGGAATTCACGGTGCTGGAGACGCTGGTCAATCTGGAGGCCAACCAGGTGACCCATGATGCGATGATCGATCTTCTGGCGCGGTACCCGGATCTTGCCGGTTGCTACGTCGCCGGCGGCGGCATGGAAGGCGCGGTTTCCGCGCTACGGGCGGCCGGGCCGGCAAACATGCCGGTGGTCGTCTGCAACGAGATCAACGCCGTGTCGCGCGCGGCGCTCGCCGACAACATCCTGACCATGGTGATTTCGACGCCGCTGGCAGCACTATGCCGCGAGCTTGTCGGGCTGATGGCGCATGCCATCGAGGCAGGCGCTGCCAATGCGCCGGGCCAGACCTTCCTGCCATTCGATATCTATCTACCGGAAAACATCTAGGTTCGGGCAAAACATCTGGGCTCAGACAGGTTCAGATCGGGCACCGCAATCCGTCGGCAATGATGTGAACCATCAGCTTGATGGATTCTCGCAGAAAATTCGCCGACCCTCAGCCGCGGTATTCGAAAATCCGTCATCTGATTTCGGAATCTCCTTGACGCCCGCACGCGGAATGGAATAAATATTTCACCGGATAGGTATTTTGGTTCTTTCGTTCCGGAACATCTGTTTCAAGCAGAGGGCATGGCGTTCCAGTCGACGCGGAATCCATCGGGAACGGAGTGGCAATCGGGAGAGATTCCCTGGGAGATCGGGGATTCCGGGTAGATCGGTGCAGCCGGACACCAATTCTGTGGAGGAGAGATAAAATGAAGAAACTGATTTTGGGCGCCGCATTCTTGGCGCTGATGAGCTCGTCCGCCCTCGCTGCCAAGATCGCCGTGTCGATGGCGCTGTTCGACGACAATTTTCTCACCGTGCTGCGCAACGGCATGATCGAGCAGGCCAAGGGCATGGAGGGCGTGGAACTGCAGGTCGAGGACGCGCAGAACGACGTCGCCAAACAGCTCGACCAGATCAAGAACTTTGTCGCCTCGGGCGTCGACGCGATCATCGTCAATCCGGTCGACACCTCGGCCACCCAGGCGATGTCGGACGCCGCGGCTGCGGCCAACGTTCCGCTGGTCTATGTCAACCGCGAGCCGGTCAATGTCGACACGCTGCCGGACAACCAGGCCTTCGTCGCTTCGAACGAGGTTGAGTCAGGCACTCTCGAGACCCAGGAAGTCTGCCGCCTGTTCAAGGAAGCCGGCAAGACCGAGGCCAATGTCTATGTGATCATGGGCGAGCTGTCGAACCAGGCCGCGGTGCAGCGCACCAAGGACATTGACGATGTGATCGCCACTCCGGAATGCAGCTTCATCAAGATCATCGACAAGCAGACGTCGAACTGGAAACGCGAGGAAGCGCAGAACCTGATGACCAACTGGCTGTCGACCGGCAAGCCGTTCGATGGCGTGATCGCCAACAATGACGAAAGCGCCATCGGTGCGATCCAGGCCATGAAGGCTGCCAACATCGACATGAAGTCGGTTGTCGTCGGCGGCGTGGACGCCACCCAGGACGCGCTTGCCGCGATGCAGGCCGGCGATCTCGACGTGACCGTGTTCCAGGATGCGGCCGGCCAGGGTGCCGGGGCGCTGGACGCGGCGCTCAAGCTTTCCAAGGGCGAGGCGGTTGAACAGAAGGTCTACATTCCCTTCCAGCTGGTCACGCCGGCGAACATTGACAAGTTCCTGCAGAAGAACTGAGGCGGGGACGGTTTTTCGGAGCGGCGCGGCAGAGCATCGGACCGCTTGAGAATCCGGTGTTCGAAGAACAAAAAAAGCGCCGCTCCTCTTCCCCTCATCGCCGTGGACAGACGGCGGGAGGGCGACTGCGATTAGAGCGGCGTGCATCCATTTGGACGCATGAAAGTACGCTCTAAAACTTTGAGGCTACGCATCGTGCTTTCCGAAAATCGATTTTGATTTTCGGGCCGATGCGGTCGGAGGAAGCAGATTTGGCACAGACAACCCATGGCGTCGGCGGACGCAGCTATGATGCGAAGAGGCGCACATGGCCTGCCGAATTCAATGTTTTCCTGGCGCTCATCATCCTGGTCGGCGCCTTCGAGCTGATAGGCCGCGTCTTTCTTGGCGACAGCTTCCTGTTCAACACCCGCGCCAACGTCGATACGATCTTCAACGAGGCGCGCCTGCAGATCATCATCCTGCAGGTGTCGATCGTCGGCATCATCGCCATCGGCGTGACGCAGGTGATCATTTCCGGCGGCATCGATCTTTCCTCTGGTTCGGTCGTCGGCGCCACGGCGATGATCGCCATGAGCTTCGCCCAGGTGGCGACGGTCAACGGCAACCCTAACCCCAAAGCGATGTTCATCGAGCAGGGCTGGACCGACCTGCCGGTGATCGTGCCGGTGCTCGTCGCGATCGGCTGCGGCCTGCTGGCGGGCCTGATCAACGGCACCCTGGTCGCCTACACCCGCATTCCGCCGTTCATCGCAACGCTCGGCATGATGGTCACCGCGCGCGGCGTCGCCAAATGGTGGTCCAAGGGGCAGCCGATCTCGTTTCCCACCGAGAGTTTCGCCGCCATCGGCAAGGGGCTGATGCCGATCATCATCTTCATATCGCTCGCGATTTTGTTCCAGCTGATCCTGTCATACACCAGGTACGGCAAGCACTGTTATGCCATCGGCTCCAACGAGGACGCCGCCCGCATGTCCGGCATAAATGTCCAGAACCATAAGATCCTCGTCTTCGTCATTGCCGGCATTCTCGCCTCGCTGGCCGCCGTGGTGCTGAGCTCCAAGAACCTCACCGCTCAGGCCGGCATGGGCGTGATGTACGAGTTGGACGCGATCGCCATGGCGGTCATCGGCGGCGTCTCGCTGTCGGGCGGCCGCGGCTCGATCATCGGAACGGTAATCGGTGCGCTGATCTTCGGCGTCATCATCTCCGGCTTCACCTTCCTGCGCCTCGACGCCTACTACCAGGAGATGGTCAAGGGCGTGATCATCATCGGCGCAGTCGTTCTCGACCAGTGGCGGCAGCGCCTGCGGGCAATGAGGGCTTGATCATGTCAGACATCGTCCTGAAGACCGAAAACCTGACCAAATACTATGGCGGCGTGCATGCGCTCGAAGGCGCGAACTTCGAACTGCGCAAGGGCGAGCATGTCGCGATCATGGGAGACAACGGCGCCGGCAAATCGACCTTCGTGCGCCAGATCACGGCCGTCGAGCAGCGCACCAGCGGCAAGGTCTGGTTCGACGGCAAGGAAGTGAACTTCGCCGGCCCGATCGCAGCGCGCGAGGCGGGCATCGAAACGGTGTTCCAGAACCTGGCGCTCGCCGACGATCTCGACGTGCCGTCGAACCTGTTTCTCGGCCGCGAAAAGGTGCTTTTCAATCTCGGGCCTTTCTCGATCCTCGATCGCAAGTTCATGCGTAAGGCGACCGAGGCAGCGCTGATCCGCACGGCGGTCAAGATTCCCAACCTTTCCAACACCATCCGCCACATGTCGGGCGGCCAGCGCCAGTGCGTGGCAATCGCCAGAACCGCGACTTTTGCGTCCAAGCTCATCATCATGGACGAGCCGACGGCAGCACTTGGTGTGCAGGAGACGATGCAGGTCGAAAACATCATCCGCACGCTGAAAGCCAATGGCGAGCCGCTGATCCTGATCAGTCACAACATGCGCCAGGTGTTTGATCTGGTCGACCGCATCGTCGTCTTCCGACGCGGCCGCATCGTCGCCAATCTGCGCAAGCAGGACACTGACGGCAACGACGTCGTCTCATACATCACCGGCGCCAAGACCGGGGAGGCAGAACTTGCCGCCTAGGGCGAATGCCGGCGCGGCGGGTCATCAACCCGCCGCCGATCAGCCGCAATAAGAAATCTACCGCGCCTTGCCCCGAACGGTGCAGTAAAGACGCACTTCCATTTCGAACAATCCTCAAAGGAAATTTCCATGTCTCTCCGCTTCGCTCTTCTCGGTGCCGGCCGCATCGGCAAGGTCCACGCCCGTGCCGTCGGTTCCAATCCGCAGGCCAGGCTGGTCGCAGTTGCCGATGCCTTCGAGAAGGCAGCGACGGAGCTGGCGTCGGCCTATGGCGCGGAAGTGCGCACTATCGAGGCCATCGAAAAAGCCGGGGATATCGATGCGGTCATCATCTGCACGCCGACCGACACCCATGCCGATCTGATCGAGCGGTTCGCCAAGGCCGGCAAGGCGATCTTCTGCGAGAAGCCGATCGACCTCGACGCCGGCAGAGTGGAAGAATGCCTGGCCGTGGTCGACAAGGCCGGCGCCACTTTGATGGTCGGCTTCAACCGCCGCTTCGATCCGCATTTCGCCGCCCTGCGCAAAGCGATCGACGACGGCGCCATCGGCACCGTCGAGATGGTGACCATCACGTCGCGCGATCCCGGCCCGCCGCCGCTCGACTATATCGGCCGCTCGGGCGGCATTTTCCGCGACATGACCATCCATGATTTCGACATGGCGCGCTTCCTGCTCGGCGAGGAGCCGGTGGCGGTCAGCGCCCATGCCTCAGTGCTGGTCGACAGACAAATCGGCGAGGCCGGCGATTTCGACAGCGTCAGCGTCATCCTCGAAACCGCCTCCGGCAAGCAGTGCATCATCTCCAATTCGCGGCGCGCCACTTATGGCTACGACCAGCGCATTGAGGTGCATGGCTCGAAAGGCATGGTTGCGGCCGAGAACCAGCGGCCGGTGTCGATCGAACTGGCCAATGAGAAGGGCTATACGCGCCCGCCGCTGCACGATTTCTTCATGACCCGCTACCTCGACGCCTATGCCAACGAGATCGCTGCCTTCATAGCGGCGGCGACGTCAGGCAAGAAGGCGGCGCCGAGCGGCAAGGACGGGCTCGTCGCGCTGAGGCTGGCGGACGCAGCGCTGAAATCGGCCAGGGAAGGCAAGACCATTCGCCTCGACAAGACCATCTGAATATCAAGCACAGGAGCAAGGCGATGAACGGTTCCGCCGGTCGCAATTCAGAAACACGCGCCATCGTCACCGGCGGCGCGCAAGGCATCGGCTTCGCCGTCGCCGAGGCGCTGGCCGACGAGGGCTGCCGCGCCCTGGCGCTGGTCGGCCGTTCCAGGGAGAAAGGCGACAAGGCGGTCGCCGAACTTGGGAAAAACGGCGTCGACGCCATCTTCATCAGCGCCGACGTCTCAGTGGTGGCCGACTGCAAGCGGGTCGTCGAAACGGCGATCGCTCATTTCGGCACCGTCAACGCGCTGGTCAACGCCGCCGCCACCTCGGCCCGCGGCTCATTGGTCGAGACCTCCGAGGAAACATTCGACCAGATCTTCCAGACCAATGTGCGCGGCCCCTTCTTCCTGATGCAGGGCGTGGTGGCGCAGCTGCTCGCCCGCAAGGCACCTGGCTCGATCGTCAATGTGCTGTCGATGTCGGCGCATTGCGGCCAGTCGTTCCTGGCGCCCTATTCGTCGAGCAAGGGCGCCCTGGCGACGCTGACCAAGAATGTCGCCAATGCGTACCGCAGCAACCGCATCCGTTGCAACGCGGTGCTGCCCGGCTGGATGGACACCGAGGGCGAGGCAATCGTGCAGAAGAAATGGCACGATGCCCCTGACAACTGGCTAGAAAAGGCCGAGGCGGCGCAGCCGATGGGCCAGTTGGTGAAGCCGGACCAGCTTGCCAGGCTGGTCAGCTATATGGTCAGCCCGCAATCCGGCGTCATGACCGGATCGCTGGTCGACTATGACCAGAACATCGCGGGATCGTCGCCGGAGTAGGATCAGCCGAGTAGCCTCACGTTCAGAAGCAGCTCGGCCATGCGTCGACCGAGATGACCCGAAAATATGAACGCGGCGTGATCGGTCCGACCAAACTCACCAAACGCACTGTGGTTCTGACACTCCTCTCCCTGCCTGTTGCCGCCACATCGCCATTCCCATATAGTCAAGATAGTCAGAATGGTCATGGAGGTAGAGATGCAGTCTGCATCTAAAGAGGGTCCCAACTGGACGGTCGCCGGCGCAAAGGCCCGGCTCTCGGAAGTTATCGAGCGCGCGCAGTCTTCGCCGCAGACGATCACCAGAAACGGCAAACCAAGCGTGGTTGTCGTCTCGGCCGAGGAATGGCAGCGCAAGACCGCGCGCAAGGGTACGCTTGCGGAGTTCCTGATGGAGTCGCCGCTGCGCGGCGCCGATCTCAACCTTGAGCGTCAGCGCGACGAACCTCGTGATCTGCCGCTGTGAGGCTACTGCTCGATACGAAAGTCCTGTCCGAGGTGACAAGGCCGGCGCCGGACGCACGCGTTCTGGACTGGCTGGACGGGCTTGATGAGGACCGCTCATTCATTAGCGTCGTGTCGATCGCGGAGATCCGACGCGGCGTCGCCCTCATGGATGAGGGCCGGAAACGCGAGGCACTGGCCGAATGGCTCGCTCGGGACCTGCCGCAGCGCTTCGAGCAGAGGGTTCTTCCGGTGGACGAACCGGTTGGCTTGGCTTGGGGCGACCTGATGGGCCTTGCGAAGCGCCGCGGTCGCGGTCTGTCGTCGATGGACGGCCTGATTGCAGCCACGGCGATTGCGCGGCAGCTCACCTTGGCAACGCGTAATACGAACGATTTCGAAGGCTTTGGAATTGAACTCTTCGATCCCTGGACTGCATGAGCTGCTCGGCCCTGCATGTCGGGCCTCGAAAGCGACCCGATGAATCCTCGTCACAAGAGAACGTCTCTATGCACTCATATGCCTTCGCGATTAGCGAAAACGCCCATCACTTCGTCATCCACGGGCGGAGCAAGGAGCGTAGCGACGCAGCGCAGACCCGAGGATCCACGCCGTGACTTCAACGCGTTGCCACGGTGCAGAATTCTGCTCCGCTGCACTCTTCGGCTAGGGTCACGGAATGGATCCCAGGGTCTCCGCGACGGAGCTACGCTCCTGCTTCGCCCAGGGATGACGAAGTTCGGGGGCTTCAGCCAATCGCGAATGGGCTGCAGGTAGACCTCCTCCCGATCAGCCACTGTCGGTAGCTTTTCAAGTTGTCCGGTTTTGGTAGCACATCACCTGTCCGCTTCTGTTTCTGTTGTCCGGTGGGGCGGCTGCGGTCAGGCGCGTCAGCGGCTGTCCACAGGGTCCATTGGATGGAGCGGCGTCGAAGCGGTTCACGCTGCGCTCCTGAACTGGGGTAGAGCTTGTGGGGCGCCGTCGGCCTGGTAGCGGGCGATGGCGCGCGGCCCGTGGAAGACGGCGAGCGCGCCGTCCGGATACTGGCGCACTTTCACCCGCGCTTTCACATAGTGATGACGCAAGAGACTTTCAGGCAGTTGCAGGACGAGCCGGCCCCACGAAACCGTGTTGTCGCGGGCGACGACACGGTCCTCTTCGACGCACAGGATCTCGGCCAGCAGCGCCGGGTCGACGGCCACGAAGGCGCTTTCGGCGACCGCGGCCGGCTTTGCGAAACGGGCGTTGTGGGCCGGCACATAGACCTCGGCCAGAAAGCGGTTGGCCGTGTCGACGTCGCCAATCCCGGCCAGCTTCAATTCTTTGGGCAGACGATCCTGCAGCGTGGCGAACATGCGCTCCGAGCGGCCGCGCGCTTCGGGCGAATAGGCCGGGATATGCTCGATGCCAAGTCGTTCCAAGGCCCGGCCGACCTGGGTCAGCCGGCTCTTGTCCACCTTCTCGCCGGCCTTGAGCGTCACGAAATAGTGGCTGCCGCGATCGGTGTAGAGGCTCGACGGCAGTCCCTTGGCGACTAAGGTCTCCAGAAGTCCCTGAAAGCTCGACGCCGTGCCCTCTTCCTCGACCAGGACGGCCGAGTAGGTCGTGCTCGTCGCATCATCCATCGTCACGATCAGGTCGAGCGGCGGCTGGCCTTCCACCCAGGCATGCCGGCTGCCGTCCTGGTGCAGCATCATCCCCTCGCAAGGCTTCCGCGGCCGCTTGCGCCGGTGCGCCCCGCGCCGCTTCGCCCGACCAACAAGCCCCGCCGCGTGCAGCTGCGTCTTGATGAAGGTGTAGCCCCAGCTGAAATGGTGATCGCGCAGCAGGTGCTCGTGAAAATGCTTCACGTTCCAGCCAAGGTAGCGATGACGATAAAGCATCAGCATCTCCTCGATCGCCTCCGCCGGAACCCGGCGCGTCGAAATCTTGCCCAAGCGCCGATCGAGCAAGCCAGCTTCCCCAGCCTCTTCGTAACGGTCCCGGTAACGCCGAAACTGCCGTTCCGACATGCCGAGCAACTCGCCAGCCTCCATCATCGAAAGGTCGCCGCCTTCCCAGCGGCGCAAAACACCAACAAACTTCTGCATTCTCCGGTCCTGTAGCCATGCTGCCCGCTTCATCCCCAGCCTCCGTTCGCTGGTGATCAAACCGGACAACTCATCTGCTACCTAATCCGGACAACTCATCTGCTTACGACACCTCCCGATCAGCCACGTGACAAGCGCCTCCGCTTCGACTATATGAGCCTCATGATCAACCTGACCGCCACGTATTGGTACTTTAGCAGCTCGCTGGCGGCGGGAGGATTGCGCTCGATCTGAAGATTGCAGCAACAACATCCGAACAGCCGCCAGACCTGGCGGCTTTTTTGTTTCAGCCGGCAGGTCTCCCAACCAGGGGCAGAAAGCCGTGTTGACCACCACCGACGATCTTCGGGTCAAGGAAATAAGGGAATTAAGTACGCCGGACCAGGTGATGCGGGAGATACCGCGCACGCTGACGGCGACGCGAACCGTTGCCGCGTCACGCAACGCCATCCACGCGGTGCTGACCGGTGCCGATGACCGGCTGGTCGTCGTCGTCGGCCCCTGTTCGATCCACGACCCTGCCGCTGCCGTCGACTATGCCAGCCGTCTGGCGGCGCTGCGCGAGGGCCTGTCGGACCGGTTGGAGATCGTGATGCGCGTATATTTCGAGAAGCCGCGCACGACGGTCGGCTGGAAGGGCCTGATCAACGATCCCGACCTGGACGGCAGCTTCAAGATCGACAAAGGACTGAGGCTGGCCCGCAACGTGCTCTCCGCCGTCAACAATCTCGGCCTTCCGGCAGCGACCGAATTCCTCGACATGGCGACCCCGCAATACATTGCCGACCTCGTCGCCTGGGGCGCGATCGGCGCGCGCACGACAGAGAGCCAGATCCATCGCGAACTCGCATCCGGCCTGTCCTGCCCGGTCGGCTTCAAGAACGGCACCGACGGCAATTTGCGGATCGCCGCCGAGGCCGTGAGATCCGCCGCCCAGCCGCATCATTTCATGGCGGTGACGAAGGGCGGGCGCAGCGCCATCGCGACGACCACCGGCAACGAGGACTGCCACGTCATCCTGCGCGGCGGCATCGTGCCGAACTATGACGCGACGAGCGTCGCTGCTGCCTGCGCGGAACTCGGCCGGATCGGTGTCGCGCCCCGGCTGATGATCGATGTCAGCCACGCCAACAGCAACAAGAAGCCGGAGAACCAGCCGATAGTGGCGGCTGACGTGGCGGGCCAGGTTGCGGCAGGCGACGAGCGCATCGTCGGCGTCATGATCGAGAGCAACCTCGTCGCCGGCCGGCAGGAGGTCATGCCCGGCAAGCCGCTGGTCTATGGCCAGAGCATCACCGATGGCTGCATCGACTGGGCAACCACGGAGACGGTGCTGCACGGCCTTGCCGACGCCGTCGAGCGGCGCCGGTCGGCACGACGCGCCATGATGGAGAGCCGGCCGGGAGCTGCCTGAAAACGCAGTTGAATTGCCCGCGGCATGTGCAGTTGGCTTATCCGGCGGCGCCTTCTTGACAGGTCGGCGCCGCCCCTCATTGCCCTGCCGGGCATTTCTCCCCGTATAGTGACAGGGAGAAAGACGCCGTCATCAAGGGCTTCGCCAATCACCATCGTTTTAGGGAAGGTGGCGAGGTCGCGGCGAGCCCTTTCTCCCCGTCGCTATACGGGGAGAAGGGGCCGGTGTCCGAACCGGATAGATAGGTAACAGAATGGACCGATTGCATGGGTGACAGTTTTCTTGTCCGCCGGGAGGACCGGCGATGGTTTGGCGAGAG
>NZ_JAMYLP010000065.1:0-33000 GCF_040318085.1 Mesorhizobium sp. M1322 | reverse complement strand
GCGAAATCTTTGATGACGGCGTCCTTCTCCCCGTTCACGGGGAGAAGATGGCGGCAGCCAGATGAGGGGCGGCGCGACGCTTGCAAGATGGTCAGAACCGCTGCTCAGCCAGACAAGGTCATGGAACATCAAGGGGATTTGGCAGCGTAGGCCTGAAACTGGCGGCTGCTCGACCAATGAGCGGTGGCCTCGCTGGGTGTTGACTGGCCTTAAAGCCTTGTTTTCAGCCGATCATGGCGCTGCGGCCGCCGGTCTCGGCGTCGCGGATCTTGGTGTCGCGCGATTCGAGCATTTCCGCTTTGGAAAGCTCCGCTTCGGCTTCGCCGAGCAGTGATTCGGCAACGCTTCGCTGCTGGGCGAGGTCGCTTTGCGAGTTTCTGAGATTGTCGCGGCGCAGGCGCGCTGCCTTGGCGAAGGTCGGATAGGCAAAATGGTTGATGTCGGTGATGCCGGCTTTCTTTTCTTCGGCAGTGATCTGGAGTTCCAGTTCGACAGCCATGCGCTCGAATTCAGCGATCATCGTGTCGAGTTGCAGCAATTGCCGCCGCTTCTCATTCACCTGGAACTGCTTCAGCCGAACGAGGTTTTCACGTGACTTCATGATTCGGTACTCCTGGAAACGCACACCTGCACATATCGTCCAATCCACCTGGCAAACCTCAGGCTTCACCCGTTTCCACCGACTTTACAGGAACTATGGGAAACAAATTCCTAAAGTTTTTTGCCGGCGGTAACCATTCGTTTACGGGCATTGTTAATCATACGGCTCAGGACTTAAGGCCGGGTAAAAATTCCGGCTCTCGATGCGGAAGCACGGCCAGCGAGTCCAAAGAGTCACTTAATCTGGCTTATTAATGTTTTGCATTAGCGGTTTGGTTCTGTGATTCACTATTAGATTCAAGAAGGTGTAGAAAGAGGTTAAAAAATCTGGTACCGTCAGCGGCACGGAATTAGGTTTTGTTAACCATTCGATGGCAGCCTCTGCTCAGGCAATCACTGCTCCGGTCCTGGACGGGTCATGAAATGGTCCGGCAGCAGAAAAGGGGAATGAAATGCGTGTTCTGCTGATAGAAGATGACAGTGCAACCGCACAGAGCATCGAGCTGATGCTGAAATCAGAAAGTTTCAATGTCTATACGACCGATCTCGGCGAAGAAGGTGTCGATCTAGGTAAGCTCTACGACTACGACATCATCCTTCTCGACCTCAATCTCCCCGATATGTCGGGATACGAGGTCTTGAGAACGCTTCGCCTGTCCAAAGTGAAGACGCCGATCCTTATCCTCTCCGGCATGGCCGGCATCGAGGACAAGGTACGCGGCCTCGGCTTCGGCGCAGACGACTATATGACCAAGCCGTTCCACAAGGACGAACTGGTAGCCCGCATCCACGCTATCGTGCGGCGTTCCAAGGGCCATGCCCAGTCGGTCATCACCACCGGCGACTTGGTGGTCAATCTCGATGCCAAGACCGTTGAGGTCGGTGGCCAGCGCGTGCATCTGACCGGCAAGGAATACCAGATGCTGGAGCTGCTCTCGCTGCGCAAGGGCACTACGCTCACGAAGGAAATGTTCCTCAACCACCTTTACGGCGGCATGGACGAACCGGAACTGAAGATCATCGACGTCTTCATCTGCAAGCTGCGCAAGAAGCTCGACGCCGCTTCCGGCGGCCAGAACTACATCGAGACGGTTTGGGGTCGCGGCTATGTGCTGCGCGAGCCGGAAGATATCCGCGTCAGCGCCTGAGCTGACGACGCCGATCCGATCGATTTTCCTACAAAATCCGGCTTCGGCCGGACTTTTGCGTTTGTATCGCTGACATTAGAGCGCCAATTTCCGGGAGCCATGCGCCAGGGATCGGCGAATCAGGCTGCAATTCTCAAGGTGCGGAAGCATTCGAGAAGTTGCGGCCGATTGAACGGCTTCAGCAGATAGCCTCGAGCGCCGGCGCGCTTTGCCCGCATGATCGAAGCGACGTCGACCTCAACCAGCGAAATCAGGATCTGGGGCTGTATCGGACTTTCCATGGCGCGTATGCGGCGGATGACGTCCTCCGCCTGCATGTCCGGCAAGGCGCCGTCGACGACGATGATATCCGGCATGTCGGCAGTGCACATCTCGACCGCGTCAAACCCGCTGGCAGCTTCGATGACCAGCATGTCGGAACCACCCAGGATGCGCTTTGCGACCTTCCTGATGACGCTCGTATCGTCGACGAACATGCAGCGTTTCATTTCCGGGCCCTCTTTGCCATGCGGCAATCCGACAGCGTCGCGGTACTGAAAGGCACGGTAGGATCAATCCGGTAAAGAAGCTGAAAAGCCGATAGGTAAAATTTTTGCAAGAGCAGCTTTTACGGAAACTTCTTGACCGATGCTTCGGCCGAACCAGCCTGGAAGGCTCATTTCATTCGACAGTGATGGCTTAGTAAATATTGTCTAAAAACACTTATCTGTTCTTTTCAATCATTTCTTAGTAACTTCAAGCAGCCGATAGTACGATTTCTTCTGCGGTTGCGTGGATCGATATCGTCATGTTCGCCTCGCGCGCCAGAAGCAACGTGTAGTAGGGCTGCACCGAATGCGCGTCGATCGGTTCTTCAGGCCTGTTGCCGGAATGGAGTTCCAGGAATTTGGGCGGCACGCGCAGCATCGGACCGCTCGCGGCGAGCGCAAAGCGGGGTTCTGTGTCGAGGTTTTCAAGCGTAACCGTAAGCTTACCGCCACGCGGAATGGCGGCGTTGGCGACGAGAATGAGATTGAGCAGCAGCTTTACCTTGTTCTTGGGCAGCAGCGCACGGGTTCCATTCCAGACCAGTTCCGGCTTCTCGTTCTTCAAAAAGGCGATCGCAACGGCCTCGGCGTCCCCCGTGTCGATCATCATGCCGGCAGAACCGGCTGCGCCGAAGGCGATGCGGGCAAATTGCAGGCGGGCCGAAGCGTTTCTGGCGCTCTGCCGAATCAATTTCATGGCATCTTCGTCGGCGCCGCCTTCGTCGAGCAGCTCAAGCCCGTTGTTTATGGCGCCGACCGGCGAAATGATGTCGTGGCAGACCCGGCTGCACAAAAGCGCTGCGAGATCGGGTGCGGAAAGGGTGAAAAGCTCGGCCATCGGCGAAAGTCCCTGCAAAATTTCACGAGAAATGGCCGCGCGATAAATGATCACGCCTGCCCACACGAATCACGCTCTCTCCCAAGGCCTTGAATACACAGCGCCTGAGCGTGCAGCAACAAATCCGGAATTGTCGTTATCGAAAATGGTGTGTTCACGCAGGGTGCGGATACTGCGGGCGACGCGAAACCAGCTCGAAACCAGCCTTCTAACCGCCATCTTCATGTGAAAGCTTAATGGTTGAAAAAGGATTACGGCATAGTTTGCCCATAACAGTCATCCTTAGCGGCCGCCAAAGAGCCGCACGGATGTGAGGCGTCGGCGAAAGTGCTCCCTGACGGAGATTGGAAGCATGTTTTCCCGATACTACGACCGGAGTTTTTTCCGTGTCATCTCAGACCGGATTTTCCGTGTCATCTCAGACCGGAGTTTTTTCCGTGTCACCTCAATGGCGATCGCTCTCATGGGCCTTGTCGTCTTTTTTTCAACCTCGCCTTCGCGGGCCCAGGAATACACCGCTCAGGAGATCGTCGATTCCGGTCATAAATTCTTCGGCGCGACGTCGGGCGGGCTCGCCACCGTCGTCGAGAAGATTTTCGCCTCCTACGGCCTGCCTAATGGCTATTTGCTTGGCGAGGAGGGCTCGGGCGCGCTGATCGGTGGCCTGACCTATGGCGAAGGCACGCTCTACACCAAGAATGCCGGCGATCACAAAGTGTTCTGGCAGGGTCCGTCGCTCGGCTGGGATTTTGGTGGCGAGGGCTCGCGGGTGATGATGCTGGTCTACAATCTCGACGATGTGAACAGCCTCTACAATCGTTTCGGCGGCGTTGCCGGCTCCGCCTATCTCGTGGCTGGTGTCGGTTTCAACGTGATGAAGAACAACAATGTGCTGCTGGTGCCGATCCGTACCGGCGTCGGAGCCCGGCTTGGCGTCAATCTAGGTTATCTCAAGCTTACCCAGCGCGCCACCTGGAATCCATTCTGAGCAAGCGGTTGCATCGTCACCTCGATTGGTTCCAAGATCGACGATCTGAACATTGCTGCGGCAGACCCTTGCCGCGGCGCTGGAATTCCGTCATGCGAACGTGGCACAGTCCCTTACGGTTGTTTGCCGTCCATAACGGATAATCACCTTGGTTCAGTCGGTCCTGTTCTTTGTCCTCGGCTTTCTCTGCGCCGGCTTTCTGGCGCTGATGATTGCCCCGGCAATCTGGCGGCGGGCCGTGATGCTGACGCGCCAACGCGTCGAGGGCTCGATGCCGCTGACGCTGGCCGAGATCCAGGCGGAGAAGGATCGCATCCGCGCCGAGTTCGCCATGTCGACGCGCCGCCTCGAGATGAGCGTCAAGTCGTTGCGCGAGAAATCTGCCGAACAGCTTGTCGAGATCGGCCGTGGCCGCGAGGCACTGAAGGAACTAGCGCTCGAGCGGAAGGACAAGGAACAGGCCCTTTCCGAACTCCAGGCCAAGGGCGAAGACCTTCGGCAGCGCAAAGACCAGTTGCAGCTTTTGTCGGATCGGCTTGCTCAAGCCGAGCATGCCCTGGAAAAGCGCGTGCTCGAGCTGAAAAAGCTGGAGCACATGTATGACGACGCCAGCTTTTCTTCCAGCAGCCGTCAGATCGAACTTGTCGCGCGCGAATCCGAACTGCAAAAGCTGGCCGACGACATTTCGGTGCTGCGCAGCCAGCGCAAGGAGGCGGACAGGCGCCAACAGGAGATCGCGGCCGAGAGCAAGGCCGCGCGAGACGCGTTGAAGGCCGAGAAGAAAAGGACCGGCGAATTGGACAAGAAGATCGAGCGCCTGCTCGCCACGCTTGTCGATCGTGAGGACAAGCTTGAACGCCGTGAAAAGGAAATCGCGCGGCTTCGCGAAAAGCGAAAAAGCGAAAGCGTGGAAAACGCGTCGGCGGTGCCTCTCGCCGGAGCGCAAGGCAGTCAGATCGATGTGGCCGTCAAGGGCGATATCGAAAAAGCTGTCGCCAAGCTCGACAGCGACCGGGAGCAGCTGGAGGCGAGACTGACGGCACTGGCCCGCGAGAACAAAAGGCTGAAAGCGGATCTTGCCGCCTACGAGGCATCCAAATCCGAAGACGGCAACGATTCACGTCGCGCCAGCGCTGCGTTGCGCGAGCAGATGGGCGACCTGGCGGCGCAGGTCGTCGCCCTGACGGCGAAGCTCGACGGGCCGGAGTCGCCGATCGCAAAGGTTCTTGCGGCACCCAACCAACCGGGAAGCGGCGAACGCAGCCTTGCCGATCGCGTGCGGGCGCTGCAGAAGGCCGAATCGGCGCATTGAGCCCAGGCAGTGATGCTTGTCTTCTGCGGCTCAGGTCCTGCTTGCCGAAAAATGATGCAAGGCGATGGCTGCCGCGGCGGCGACATTGAGGCTGTCGAAGCCTTCTGCCATATCGATCCGCACCGTCCGCAGGCGGGCGAGCAGGCTTTCGGGCAGGCCTTCGCCTTCGGTGCCGAGATAGAGCGCCAGCCGTTCAGTCCTTTTCGCATTGCGGATGTCGGTTCGCCCGCGCGGCGACAAAGCGAACTGGCCGAAGCCCAGCCGGTCGAGCGCTGCGGTGAAGCCGACGCTCTCAGTGAGGAGGCAAAGGGAACTTTCAGCGCGGCGCCGACCGAGACGCGGATCGCCTTGCGGTACAACGGATCGCAGCAGGTCGCGTCCAGAAACACGGCATCGGCACCGAAGGCGGCGGCGTTGCGAAAGATCGAGCCCATATTGTCATGGTTTGCGATGCCGACCAGCACGACGATCAACGCGCGGGCAGGCAGGCTATCCAGCAAGGCCTCTGCAGTCTTCGCCGCGCCCTTGCGGCCAATCGCCAATATGCCGCGATGCATGTGAAAGCCGGCAATCCTGTCCATGACCTCGCTGGTCGCCACGTAGACCGGAAGGTCCACGGGTGCCTTGCGCAGGGTTCCGTCGAGGCCTGCCAGCCGGTTTTCGAGTACCAGCACCGATTCGGCCGCAAAGCGTTTGGCCGCGAGCAGCATTTCGAGCACCACCTTGCCTTCGGCAACGAAGCGGCCCTGCCGGCCGGCAAGATCGCGCTCGCGGATGTCGAGATAGGCGGCGACGCGCGGGTCTTGCGGGTCTTCGATACGAATGGGGCGCATGCTTGCCTCGGCGGACCCGCATCGCCCCGAAAATCGTAGTGGGCTTTCGGACAGCTCGATGCGTGGATCCAAAGTACTTTCTGCATCCAAGTGGACGCAAGTCGCTCTAAGAACCGTCAGCGAGGTAGGAGGTGCCCGGGCCAGTTCTTGCATTTATGGATGTCGTTATCCCAAAACCGCTTCGCACCCTCGGTCAAGCCCAAGGACAGGCTTTTGGGCGACATGCATTGGCCCGGTCAAGTCCCGGAGCGACGCGGGCGGTATGCCATCTGCGATAGCTCACCCTCGCCGAAAATCCCGTCCAGCGTGTTGAGAAGTTCGCGCACGGCATCGGATTTACAGGAATAGTAAATCATCTGCCGGTCACGCCGGGTCTCGACGAGATCGAGCGCCCGCAGTTTGGCCAGATGCTGTGACAGGGCGGATTGGCTGAGCAGAACCTTCTCGGCGATAGCGCCGACCGACATTTCACCGTCGGCCAGGTAGATCATGATCAACAGTCGTTTCTCGTTGCCCATCAGCGTCAGAAACGCAGCCGCTGATTCGGCATTGGCGATTAGCTTTTTCGAGACCATCGATCCCCCATACCTTCCTGCTCATCCGGCGCTATGGGGGCAATAGCGTCTGATTCCATAGGCTCACTCGCGAATGTGCGCTGGCGATTCAACGCTACCGGGAAAGCGTAGAACATCTCGCTCAAACCTCAAGACTTGCTTTCGACCCGACGCGATTAACTGTCGGACTGTGTTTAATCCGCCACTCGGCCGGTTTTTGCCATGTCGACCAGAACATGCCTAAGCTCGCTCGCCGTCCTCAATGGCTCGGGAAAGAAGACCCGGCAGACATCGTCGCCCAACGCCAGGTCCATGCCGTCGGCGTCGAAGCCGGTGACGACCCAGCCATCGCCTGCGGCCTTGGCGAAATGGCGCGCGTAGACGGCAATTGCATCGCGATGATCGGCATTCATGTGGTCGAGGGCGGATTGTTCACCAGCGGCAAGCTCTTCGACGATCGGCGCGGTCGTGACCAGATCGGCGCGCTCGAGCAAGTAGGCCTTGCCAAAGCCGCCGTTGAGACTGGCGCGCTCCGGCTCGAGGCGGAAGATCAAGAAGTCGTCAAGTCCGGCATAGAGCTTCGCCTTGGGGTTGCGGTTGAGATAGCGCCGTTCGACGCGGGCGTGCTCTTCGGATCCACGCTCAAGCCGTGCTGCCCGACAGACGAGCGTCAACCGCGGGTGCGCCAGCGGATCGCCCTTGCCGGGCTCGCCGACAAGCAGCGAACAGCGCGGGTCGGCAAGGATCGCGCCGGTATGGGCGGATAGCATCGATACAAGGATCAGCGGCGTGCCGTCGATATCGGTGGCGACACCAACCCTGCTGGCCAGCGGCGAACCGGTCCCGGGCTCGATCACCGCGAGCGCGCCGAAACGGGCACTGCGGATCAGCGTCTTCGCCAGCCTGGTCGCTTCGGCGTCGGTCTCGCGGATCACGTCCTTTTTTCGGTCGTCCAAAATCCACACCGTCTTAAGCTGATTTTTCTCCGGTTATCAACCTATTACACCGGATTTGACAAGGGCCTCAGTTTCGCTTTCCGAAAGGCCGAAGCGTGCCAGCACGGTCGCCGCCTGACAATCGCGATCGGCCGGCATGGCGGCAAGGGTCGGCCGGGAGCGCGAAAAGCGCGGCGCCGGGGCGGGCCGCTCAAGCGCACCCGACGTCACAAAGGCGTTGCGAGCGCGATTGTGCGGATGATCCCTGGCTTCCCGCAACGACAGAACCGGTGCAACGCAAGCATCGGTCGCAGCAAACAGACGGTCCCAGTCGTCCCGTGTCTTCTGCCCGACCCGATCGACAATGGCAGCGCGCATCTGCGGCCACAACGTCCTGTCGTATTGGCCGCGTACAAAACGTTCGTCGAGCGGCAGCAGTCTTGCGAATTCGGCGAAGAACCGGGGTTCAAGGCAGCCGACGGCGACGTGACATGCGTCCGCCGTCTCATAGGTGTCGTAGAAGGGCGCGCCGGAATCGAGCAGGTTCGCGCCGCGCGTATCACTCCACAGGCCCGCCGCCTTCAAGGCGTGCATAGGTGTCGCCAGCATCGAAGCGCCCTCGGTCAGCGCGGCGTCGATCACCTGGCCCTTGCCGGAGCGCGACCGCTCAAACAGGGCGGCCAGCGCCCCGGCAACCAGCATCATGGCGCCGCCGTAATCGGCGACAAGATTGAGCGGTGGGACTGGCCGGCTTCCTTCCTGGCCGATGGCGTGCAGCACACCCGAATAGGCGAGGTAGGTGATGTCATGGCCGGCACGATCCGATAGCGGTCCGTCCTGGCCGAACCCCGTGATGCGGCCGTAGATCAGCGCCGGGTTGCGCGCCAGTACCGCGTCCGGCCCGAGACCAAACCGCTCCATGACATCAGGACGAAACCCTTCGACCAGAATGTCGGCCTTTTCGACAAGGCGCAGCACCAGTTCGGCGCCTTCCCAGCGCTTCAGGTCAATCCGCAGGATGGAGCGGCCGTGACGGTCGATGTCGTATTCATCCGGTAGCGCCAGAAACGGCTGGGTCGATCCAGCCCGCTCGATGCGCAGCACCTCGGCTCCCATCTCCGACAGCATCAGGCCGGCGAGCGGCACCGGTCCAATCCCGGCCATCTCGATCACCGTCAGACCGGCAAGCGGGCCGGTCTTCGCCTGCGGGGCGACTTCGGCACTCATGGTGGGCTACTTCGGCGCCATGCGGATGGCGCCGTCGAGGCGGATGGTCTCGCCATTGAGCATCTGGTTTTCGACGATGTGCAGCACAAGGGCTGCATATTCGGAAGGCTCGCCGAGACGCGACGGGAAGGGTACTGCAGCGCCAAGCGAATCCTGCACCTCTTGCGGCATGCCGGCCACCATCGGCGTCTTGAAGATGCCGGGCGCGATGGTGCAGACGCGAATGCCCGACCGGGCAAGGTCGCGCGCCACCGGCAGCGTCATGCCGACGACGCCGCCCTTGGAGGCTGAGTAGGCCGCCTGGCCGATTTGACCGTCATAGGCGGCGACCGATGCGGTGTTGACGATGACGCCGCGCTCGCCGCCCTCCAGCGGCTCAAGCTTCGCGGCCCGGTCGGCGACGAGGCGGATCATGTTGAAGGTGCCGATCAAATTGACCTCAATCACCTTGCGGTACTGATCGAGCGGGTGCGGGCCGTCCTTGCCGATCGTCTTCATGCCGATGGCGATGCCGGCGCAATTGACCAGGATTCGGGGTTCGCCGAACTTTTTTACCACTTCCCCTACTGAAGCAGCACCGCCGTCGGCGCTGCTTACGTCGCATTGGATGGCGATGCCGCCGATATCGGCCGCAATCTTCGCCGCACGCTCGATGCCGAGGTCGAGGATGGCAACGCCGGCGCCCTTCGCGGCCAGTGCACGTGCCGTCGCTTCGCCGAGGCCGGAGCCGCCGCCGGTGACAATCGCAATCTGGCCGTTCGGGTTCATGTCGGCGTCCTCCATCTAAAGCGCGTCGAACTGAAACGGACTCAATCGAAGCGCTTTAAATCTCTGTTTTTATGCATGTCGTTACCCCAAAACCGCTGCGCCCTTTGGGGCGACATGCACCATCGGCCACATGCTACGAAGCCCGACAGGACGGCGCAACGGTCACGCCATCGCGGCGACGTGCGCGGCAATCCTTGCCTGATCGGCGTGGCAAACCTCCCCCACCAGACGTGCCATGGCGCCCGGCACGATCTCATGCGACAAAAGCCGGTCAGGATCGACCGGGCGCGGCATGGAGATTTGCCCACGCGGGATTCGCTTGAAGCCGAGCGGGCCGTAATAGGGCTCGTCGCCGACGAGTATCACGGCCGGTATGCCGGCCTTGGCGGCGGCCTTCAGCGCGATCGCCACCAGCCGGCGGCCGATGCCGAGGTTCTTGAAGGCCGGCCGCACGGCAAGTGGTCCGAGCATCAGCGCACGGCCGGCGCCGGCCGCAATGCGCGTCATACGCACCGAGGCGACAACGATATCGCCATCGACGGCCACGAAGGACAGAGCGCGTTCGTGCGGGCCGCCCTCGCGGATCTTGTAGGCGCCCAGCACGAAACGACCCGGCCCGAAGGCTTCGTCGTTGATGGCTTCGATTTCGGGGTCATGCGCCGGAGTTTCCGGCAGGTATTTCACGTCGGCAAGGCTCATGGTCTTTGCGTTCCGGTAGACGGGGAAAGGTTTGCTGCAAACGGCAGCGTTCGCCAGTCAGCGCTTCATCAAGCGCGGGCGCCCTTTCGTCGTCGGTCGAACCGGATCAAAGCAAAGTCGAACATGCGGATTTTCCGCTAGCACCAATCTTCAGCCACTGCAATCGGCCGTTTCGCCTGGCGCCCTTCGTTTGCTGCCCTGGAGTTGACGAACTGTTCAACGCCTGGCGGTTTCCGCGTGGTCAGCTTGCGCCTACATCCCTGTAGAGACGAAAGGACATCGCATGGGATTGCTGGTCGACGGCAAATGGCAGGACCGCGGATACGACACCAAGGGCAGCGATGGCGAGTTCGTGCGGGCGCAGTCGCAATGGCGCGACTGGGTGACGGTTGATGGTACGCCGGCCGAAGGCCGCAAGCGCGGCTTCAAGGCAGAGCTTGGCCGCTACCATCTCTATGTCTCGCTTGCCTGTCCCTGGGCGCACCGGACGCTGATCTTTCGAACACTGAAGAAGCTTGAGGATGTGATTTCCGTCTCGGTCGTCCATCATTTCATGGGCGCCAACGGCTGGACCTTCCTGGCTGAGGACGGCGCCACCGGCGAGACGCTCTACGGCCTCGATTTCCTGCATCAGATCTACACCAAGGCCGATCCCGCCTATTCCGGCCGCGTGACGGTGCCGGTTCTGTGGGACAGGCAAGAACAAACAATCGTCTCCAATGAGTCCTCCGAGATCATCCGGATGCTCAATTCAGCCTTCGACAAATGGGGCGATGCCAGCCTCGATTTCTATCCGAAAGCCCTGCGCGGCGAAATCGACGCGGTCAATGCGCTGGTCTATCCCTTAGTCAACAACGGTGTCTATCGCGCCGGCTTCGCCACTACGCAAACGGCCTATGAAAAAGCGTTTGGCGAGTTGTTCTCCGCGCTCGATCAACTCGAGGATCGCCTATCTCGCCAGCGTTATCTCGTCGGTGACCGCATCACCGAGGCCGATTGGCGGCTGTTCACCACGCTGGCCCGCTTCGACCCGGTCTATGTCGGCCATTTCAAGTGCAACCTGCGCCGCATCGCCGACTATCCCAACCTGTCGAACTATCTGCGCGACCTCTATCAGGTCCCGGGCGTCGCAGGAACGGTGAGCCTGCACCACATCAAGGCGCACTATTACGGCAGCCATGAAACGATCAACCCGACGCGCATCGTGCCGGTCGGGCCGGAACTGGACTACGCGGCGCCGCATGATCGCAATCGGTTCAGGAAGGCGGCGTGACCTACCAGTAGGGCGACGCCGCCGCGCCGCCAAAAATCTCGGCAATCCGTCGCACTGTGGCCGGCGTCGTTCCTTCCGGCAGGCGGTCGAGCGGAAAGAAACCGGCTGCGGCGATCTCGCGGTCCGGCAGCTTCGGCGCCGTCTGATTGAACTGCTCGACCAAATAGAGGCCGACATGGTCGCGGCGGCTGGCTCGATGGTTGAAATGCATCGATTTCAGCACCGGCGGCGCGGTCAATGCAATATTGCCCTCCTCGGAGAGCTCGCGCGCCAGCGCCTCGATCATCGTCTCGCCCAGCTCGACGCCACCGCCGGGAAGCTGCCAACCCGGTACATAGGTGTGGCGAATGAGGAAGACGGAACTGGACGTGCGGTCGTGGATCAAGCCGCGCACCCCGAGCGTCATCGGCCGCCGCAGCACGAAATACAGATGAAACAGCCTCGCCCTGAGACCCGGCCAGCCGGCCTGGCGGAAAGCTTGCTCCGGATCGGGCCGCGTCATCACCCACGAAACCGTGGGTGGAAAGCAGCGCGCGCGTCGCTTATGAAGAGAGGATGTTCAGGCTCGCGCATATTTCCGATATCCATCTGGGACCGCTTCCCGGTGTAACCTATCGCGATCTCGCCTCCAAGCGCGTGGTCGGTTACGTCAACTGGCAGCGCAACCGCCGCCGCCACATGCGCGATGCCGTCATCGACACGATCGTCGCCGATATCAAGGCGAGCGCACCGGATCATCTTGCTGTCACCGGCGATCTGGTCAATCTGGCGCTCGATGGCGAGATCGAGATGGGCAAGCACTGGCTGGAGACGCTGGGTTCCCCCGATGATGTGTCGGTCGTTCCAGGAAACCACGACGCCTATGTGCCTGGCGCCTTCGACAAGGCCTGCCGGTCGTGGACGGCATGGATGACCGGCGACGGCGTCAATACGCCGATCGACCGTGACGCCTTTCCGTATCTGCGCGTGCGTGGCAACGTCGCGCTGATCGGTGTGACGACGGCGCGGGCCACGGCTCCGTTCATGGCCAACGGCTTCTTTCTGGAAGACCAAGCGGAAAGGCTGCGCGAAGTGCTCGATGCTACGGCCAAGCGCGGACTGTTCCGGGTGATCATGATCCACCATCCGCCAGTGCGCGGCGCCGTGTCGCAGCCCAAGCGCCTCTTCGGCATTGCCCGCTTCCACAAGGTCGTTCAGCGGCACGGGGCCGAGCTTGTGCTGCACGGCCATTCACACGAGCCGACGCTGTTCTCCATCAATGGGCGCGGCGCCAAAATTCCAGTGGTCGGCGTCGCCGCCGCAGGGCAGGCGCCAGGCGGCAGGCGTCCGGCGGCGCAATATAATCTGTTGGAGATCGATGGCGAAAAGGACAATTGGCGGATCAGGCTGACGCGACGTGGCCTGACCGGGCCGGCCATCCCGCCTTCCGATCTGGAGATTCTGGAGCTTGGCGCGGACGCTATGGCCTAAAACTCAGTCCCATCGCAACAAGGCGGTCCCAGAACAACACGATCGATACAGCCAGCCCGACCAGGGCGCCTGCGGCGATCAGGCCGAGACCGGAGAGAAACGCCGACCAACGCTTGCCGCGCGGGACGGATCGCAGTGGCGGCTCGGCTTCCGGGACCAGCGCGCGTTTCAAACCGGCGACTGCCTGCTCGACCCCGCCTTCCAGCATTCTCTGGCGTTCGACGACGCGCTCCGCGACATAGCGCGTTACTTGGTCCGCAACCGGTTTCATCTCGGTTGATTCGGCGAGTACTACCCGGCCGATGCGCGTGTCCTTGAGGAAGCGATAGGTGCGGCGGTCGCGCCCCATGGCGACATGGCTGACGGCGTCGATCCAGAGGCGCGGCTGCAGCCCGGACGAGACGGCGAAGTCGAAATTGTCCATGTCGGCGGGCACGTCGGCGAAGATCGGCGCGAGTTCGGCGGCGAGCAAATCGAGCCGCATGCGATGCGCCTCGCGCATGTCGACCACGACGTCATCGCGGTCGGCGAAGGCGTTTTTCACGTCGCGGATGGCGTCGGACAATTTTCGCGACTGATCGATCTGGGTGATGTTCTCGCCTGCATCCTTCATCGGCGTTGCCTCGCGGGTTTGGTTAACATTGAATTAACACAGCCGTTGGCAAAATGCACTTGTGAGATCGACAAGCCTTTAAGCGGCTTACCAGACAAAACCCGGCCCGAAACCGCGCCATCAGACTTTGGAAGGGAGGGATCAATTCGCCGCGGCGGCGGATTTTGGACGAAACGGCTTGCTGCGGCGTTTCATGTTGCGGCGGACGATCTCGGCGATCAGGCCGGGCGCTTCCTCGGCCAGCATATGGCCGGCCTCCAACACGTGGTGCAGATGGAAATGCGCCGGCAGACCATCGGCCTGTGTGAAGGGCAGCACCGCGTCCTCTACCCCCCAAACCACTATCACCGGCATATCAAGCGTTTCGAGTCGTTCGCGCGGGATGACGCCCTGCCGATCACCCCTGGTCATGGCGGCTGCGATCTCGACAAGTTTCTGCAACTGGCCGGGACGCGCACGCATGTCGCCAAGCACATCCACGGTGCGTTCAGAGGGCAGGCTTTGCGGTCCGGACATGGCGGCAAGGCAGGCGCGAATTTCACTCTTGTCGGCAGCGGCGGCGTAACGGCGCAACAGCGGCCCATTGATCTCAGTCCCGAAACCGCCCGGCGCCAGAAGCGTCAGCGACGCTATCCTTTCGGGCTCGGCCAATGCCATCAGCACTGCCGCCGCCCCGCCCATCGAATGGCCGACGAGATGCACCCTCCTAATTCTGCGTGTGGCGAGGTCGGCTAGAACGGCCCGAGCGGCCGTCTTGGCCGGGCCGCCACCCGGGAAATCGAGGGATAGCCCGTGCCCCGGAAGATCATAGGCCAGCGTCCGTGAACCAAGTGCCAGTGTCGAAATCACCTCCTGCCAGTCGCCGTGACAACCGCCGAAGCCATGCAGGAAGACAACCGTCTTCGGGCCGGCGCCCCGTTCGGCAGCGTAAAGCGATGAAATCATGAAATTTTATGGTTTATTGCAAATCAAACAAGACTCGAGATTCCGGATTGTGGCTGGATTGCGTTTTGTCCAAGCCAATGGCCAGTAAAGTTTTCGCGATCAGCCGTGCTGGTTAAAAGCGCTAGCTGGCATTGCCGAGCCCGGCGACACGCAAGGCCTCGACCAGCCGATCGGTCAGATCGGCGGGGTATCTCCGCTCGACAAAGGTTGCGCGCGGATCGGCAGCGAATTTCGGGAATTTGACAGTCATCTCGTCCACGAGTTCGTGCGCCAGTTGATTGCGGCCGGTTGCCCTCGCGCCGATCAGCCGCGCAGCCAGATAGTGTGATTTCGTTGGCGTCGCTTGCAACGCCTCACTGGCAAGCGCGGCCTTATTCATATCGCCCGCCATGAACTGCCCGACGAAAAGCCCGTAGTCCCACCAGGTCGGATGCGCGCTTGAGGTTTCGGCGGCGTGAGCAAGGATCGGTGTTCCCTCCCCGTACCTGCCGGCGAAAATCAGCCCATAGGCGTAAGCTGCCGCCATGCTGAGGTCGTAAGGGTTGAGTTCGTAGGCCTTGCGCATCCAGCGGATCGATTCCTCCGAATTGCCGAGGCGGGAATTGAGATAGCCATAGGCACGGTGCGCATAGGGACTGGTCGGCCCCATCTGCACGGCGCGACGGGCAAGCGACATCGCCTGTTCGATCGTTGCGCCGGCTGGATAGGCGTAGTGATCTGTGGCCGCCTCGAGATGCAGGGTCGCCAGTTCCGAATAGACGAGCGACGATTTCGCATCCCGGTTGATCAGGTTTTCGAGACAGCGATAGGCAGTCTCATGGGTTTTGGCGCCCTGGTCGAGATAGTACTTGTCGTTGAGCAGCAGACATTCCGTCAGGCCGGTCTGAAGGCCGCTCTGTTCGATGTAGTTGTAGATCGTGCCAGAGGCGGGAACGGCCGAACTCAAAATGCCGGAGACACTATCCTCGACGGTGGAGGGTGTGCTGTCGGCGGCAGTCAAGTTGCGTGACAGCAGGACCCGTCCGGTCGCCACGCTTTGAAGCTCCAGAGTGACATCGCCCGCCGTTGGTCCCGGCAAGACATCAAATACGAAGCTGATTGCATCGGAAACCGGATCGGGCGGGCCGTCGGCGTCCCGACCGATGAAGTTGACCGTATCGAAGCCGCTGAGGCCGGCGCGCAGCGATGCCGCGACGCGGGCAGCCTCGGCGCTGTTGGTTTTCACCGCAATGTAGACGAGCGGAAGGGTTTCAATCGGAGCCCATGGCGCAATGCTGCCGGTTGCCACCGCGTTTTCGATCGTCGACGCGGCATCGCTTCCCGCCAGCAATGCGCCGCTTCCCTGACGAAGGATCAGCACGCCCAGCATGGCGATGACCAGAGCGATCGCCAACCAGAAGAACTGGAGATGGCGAAGCAGCGACGGCGCCGGCTCGAGAACGACAGGGGACATCAACGATGCGGCGCCTGCGGCCATGCCGGGTTCTTCGAGCGATCCCGACAAGGTGGCCGCCGCTTCGATGCGTTCCTCCGGCTCCGGCTCGACCGGCAGGCGGATCGCGTTGAGTTCATAGGATGGAACATAGCCGCCACGCGGAATGGCGATGCGGATCGGCTCGGCAACACCTTCATTGGCGAAGTAATGCTGCAGCAACTCGCGCAGCCTGCCCGCCTGCACCCGCACCACGGCGTCGGTCGACGGATCGAAATCGCCGTCCTTGCCGAAAACATCCATCGCGATGGAAAAGCCCTTGAGCTTGTCGGCTTCGCCTGCCTGCTCGCGCTCGACCAGATAGCGAAGCAGCTTACGCGCTCGTTCGGATCTCCCGAACGTTTCGCTGGCTAGCAATCGCTCCAACGTCTCGCGCACTGCGGGGGCGGCAGGCGTGGCATGCTGCAAGTGTCGATCCTTTCGAAGTCGGCACAGGTTAAGACGCAATCATATAGAGCCTGCCCTGCCATACAAGCATGCATCCATTATGCGATCGCGTACCCCACCGGATAATTTTCCGGTGGTTAACGGCGCGAAAGGCCATAGCAAGAAGATACCATGTGGGTTCATCTTGCTCCAGCGCTGTTAGCTTTCGACAGCTCGTCTTCCGACGATACGGTTGGCGGCGGAAACCACGGCTTCCAGCGAAGCGGCCACGATGTTGGTGTTGATGCCGGCGCCGAACAGCTTGCCGCCGGGATGCTCCATCTCGACATAGGAGATGGCCGAGGCATTCGAGCCGCGCTGCATGGAGTGCTCCGAATAGTCGAGCACCGACATCGGCACGCCGACATGGCGCGACAGCGCGTCGACAAAGCCGTCGATCGGGCCGGTTCCGGAGCCTGAAATCGTCACCTCCTTGCCCATGTCCAGGATGACCGCCTCCACCGCACGCCGGCCCTTGGTCTCGAGGTCCGGATAGGTGTGGTGGTCAAGGAACTTCAGCCGTGCGCCGGGCTGATCGACATAGGTTTCGAGAAAGCGCTCGTGGATGCGCTTGGCCGGCACCTCCTTGCCTTCGGCGTCGGTGATCGCCTGGATCGCCTGACTGAACTCGATCTGCAGGTTGCGCGGCAGGTTGAGGCCGTAGTCTGCCTGCAGCACATAGGCGATGCCGCCCTTGCCGGACTGCGAGTTGATGCGGATGATCGCCTCGTAATTCCGCCCGACATCGGCGGGATCGATCGGCAGATACGGCACTTCCCAGTACGGCGTATTGGCCTTGCGCAACGCCTTCATGCCCTTGTTGATGGCATCCTGGTGCGAGCCGGAAAAGGCGGTGTAGACGAGCTCGCCGACATAGGGATGGCGCTCGGGGATCTTCAACTGGTTCGAATACTCATAGACGTCCTTCATCCGGTTGATGTCGGAGCAGTCGAGCCCGGGATCGACGCCTTGCGTGTACATATTGAGCGCCAGCGTGACGATGTCGACATTGCCGGTGCGCTCGCCATTGCCGAACAACGTACCTTCGACGCGGTCGGCACCCGCCATCAGGCCGAGTTCGGTGGTGGCGACCCCGGTGCCGCGATCGTTGTGCGGATGCAGCGAAATGAGCAGGTTCTCGCGGTTGTCGAGATTGCGGCACATCCATTCGATGCGATCGGCATAGATGTTGGGTGTCGACATCTCGACCGTGGACGGCAGGTTGATGATCAGCTTGTTTTCAGGCGTCGGCTTCACGATCTCGGTGACGGCGTTGCAGATTTCCAGCGCCACTTCGAGTTCGGTGCCGGTAAAGCTCTCCGGCGAATATTCGAAACGATAACCGCCGCCGGCCTTCGCCGCCATGTCGGTGATCATCTTCGCCGCATCGGTGGCGATCCGCCTGATGCCGGCGACGTCCTTCTCGAAGACGACGCGGCGCTGCAACTCGCTGGTCGAATTATAGAAATGCACGATCGGGTTGGTGGCGCCCTGCAGCGCCTCGAAGGTGCGGGTGATCAGTTCCGGCCGGCACTGCACCAGCACCTGCAGCGAGACGTCGGCCGAGACATTGCCCTCTTCGATGCACCAGCGGGCGAAATCGAAATCGGTCTGCGAGGCCGACGGGAAGCCGATCTCGATCTCCTTGAAGCCCATGTCGAGGAGCAGGGCGAACATGCGCGCCTTGCGCTCGTGGCCCATCGGGTCGATCAGCGCCTGGTTGCCGTCGCGCAGGTCGACCGAGCACCAGATCGGCGCCTTATCGATGACCTTCGAAGGCCAAACGCGGTCGGTGAGACCGACGATCGGGTAAGGTTGGTATTTGCGGGCTGCCTCCGGCATGCCCCGGGCTGCCTCCGGCATGGCCTTTGCGGCATCCTTGCCCATCTTCCCGCTGTCTGCGCGGATCTCTTCTCGTGCGTTCATTGTCGTCACTCCCGGCGGCTCGCGGGATCCGCTTCAGGCGGATTTGGTGCCGAGCGGCGCCTTTACCAAATGTTCATTCGCTAGATGTGACTTGCCAATTTTGAGACTGGCCAAGGAGCATGCGCGTGAGCGGCGGTTCGACCGCCGGGCGCTCCTTCAGCGAACCCGGCGATCGCCGATAAGGCCGAGAAGCAGCAGAGCGGAAGCAAGCGCGCGCACGGTCTCGCCAGCAAAGCCGGTCTGACGGGAAGCGACGGAGGTGGCGCGGTTGATCATGGCGGTTTTCATACAGGAGCAGCCAAAGAGAGGCAAGTGGGGCCGAACGACTGGCGTTTCCTATACCTACCCCACGCATTCCTGAGCGACTGGGCTGGTCCTTCAGCGGCCGCGAACAGATTGCGTGGCGCCTGATCCATTTAGGTGACAGCGCTGGAGGTCTTTCTGCAGCGACAGATTACCCTCTATTCCCTCAGAGTTCGCGCCACCAGCCGCGCCACGCTTGGCCCGATCAGCAGCACGACAAGGAAGCGTGCCGATTGCAGCGCCATGACGAAGGAGATGTCGACGTGCTGTGCGGCGGCGGCGATGATGGCGACGCTGTCCATACCGCCGGGGCTGGTTGCCAGATAGGCGGTCAGCGGATCGATGCCGAGCACATGGCTGATCATGAAGCCGAGGCCGCCGCAGAAGGCGATGAGGATGATGATCGAGCCGACGATCTGCGGCAGCGCCCGCGTCGCGTGCCGAAGAATTGCCCTGGTGAAATTCAGCCCGATGGTCCAGCCGATCATCGTATAGCCGAGGGCGAGCAGCCAGGGCGGCAACTGCATCGGCACGCCCAGTCCGAGATGCACCGCAGTGCCGAAAATGAAGGTGCCGAGGAAGAAGGGTGACGGCAGCCTGAGCAGCTTTCCGACGAGGCTGCCGACGAGCGCCACGCCAAGTGTCCCGGCAAAGGCTGTTGGATCGATCGGCGGGAACCAGATGATGGCCGGGACCTCGATGCCTGATGTGTCGACCCACATCTTTGCGACAAGTGCGGCAGTCATCGAGACGAAGATGACGCGCAGATATTGCATGAAGGCGACGAGACGCTGGTCGGCGCCGAAGGCGTCTGCCATAAGCACCATGGCGGTGGCCGCGCCCGGCGATGAGCCCCAGACGGCGGTGGTGCCGGGCAGGATACGCCAGCGGCTGATCAGCCAGCCGAGCAGGCTGGACGCAGCAACGGTCGCCACCACGGTGCCGAGGAACAGCGGCCATTCGTTGTAGAAGACCGGAAAGATGTCAGGGGAGATCGAAGCGGCGACGAGGCAGCCGACGATCGCCTGGGCGGCGCCGAATAAAGGGCGCGGCACGCGCACCGTGGCGCCGTTGGTGCCGGCCAGGATCGCCGCCAGCATCGGTCCGATCAGCAGCGCTGCCGGCAAGGCGCCGAGTTCCAGCGCGCCGCCAAATAGGATCGAGAAGGTCAGGAGAGCCAGCCACTGCCAGGCTTTGGGCATCCGCGCCATGCGTTCGACGGTCGACTGGTCTGGCAAGGAGTCCATTTTTCGGTCTTAGCGCCGAAGCGGGGACATGCGAACCCCCGCGGCGGTGAAAAATGCGTCAGCCCAGGCGTCAGTCGGTTTTGAGGGCGGGCAGGCCGAAGCCGCCTACGGGCTGGGTCTCGACCTGGAATTCGAAGCCGGCGATGATCGGCCGCGCCTTGGCGATCGCCGCCTGGACTTCCGGCAGTTGCAGCGAAGCCTTGTGGCTTGCCTGGTCGGTCCACACCTCGGTCACCCAGATCGCGTCGGCATCGGCCGGATCGGTGGCGATGATGTAGCTCAGGCAGCCAGGCATGGCGCCGGTGCTGGCGAGCAGGACATCCATCATTGCGTCGCGCTGGCCGCGCGTCGCCCGCATCTTGCCGATCAATCCGTACATTCGCCTTGCTCCGTTGAGATGATGCAACCGGGAGTATGCAGGTCGCCGCTCACGGCATCAACTGGCCACCGTTCACCTCGATCACCTGGCCGGTGATGTAACCGCTCAACAGAGCGGAGGAGAGGAACAGATAGGCGCCGACGCAGTCCTCGGGCGTGCCGGCGCGGCCCTGCGGAATGGTGGCCACCATGCCTTTCATCTGCTCCTCGGTCGAATAGCGCTCATGGAAAGGCGTCGCGATGGTGCCCGGCGCCACCGCGTTGACGCGGATGTTGAAGCCGATCAGTTCCTTGGCCATGCCGCGGGTCACATTGGAGACGAAGGCCTTGGCCGAGCCATAAAGGCCGGCGCCGCCGCCGGCGCCATTGCGTGCAGCGATCGACGAGGTGTTGACGATGAAGCCGCCCTGGCGCTTCAGCCATGGCATCGCCTTGCGCGATGCGGTCAGCACGGAGCGGGCGTTGAGGTCCATCACCGCGTCGTAGTGCGCCTCGGTCAGTTCGGCATAAGGCACGCGGCCGAGCATGCCGCCAGCATTGTTGACGAGGCCATCGAGCCGGCCGAAATATTGCGCGCTATCCTCGACGACGCGCTCGACATCGGCGGGCATCGAGAAATCGCCCTGGACTGGGAATACCTCGCCACCGCCGTTGCCGATGGTCCCGGCCAGGTTTTCGGCAGCTGCCCGACTTGAATTGTAATGCAGCGCGACGCGGCATTTCTGCGCGGCGTAGGCCAGTGCAAGTGCCGCCCCGATGCCAGTCGAAGCGCCGGTGATCAAGACCGCCTTACCGGCGAGGTCGGGGATGACCAGGGTGGGGCTGACAAGGGTGGTTGTGGTGGCTGGCACGTCTATTCCTCCGAACTCTACCTACTCCTCGTAGGGCGTCGCCGCCCCAATGTTCAAGTCCGTAGCGGCTCAGGGACGCAAATAGGCGTAGCCCTGGCGCTGCAATTCGGCGAGCTTGACAACGCCGCCGGTCTCGGCGGCATGGAAGCCATCGAGGAGATCGGTGAGCGCAACCTCCATGCCTTGCATGGTGTTGGCACAAGCATGCGGGGTCAGGCCGTCGCGAACCAGGCCGGAAAAACGGCTGGAGATGGCAGCTGACGCGCTCTTCGACTTGAAGGCGGCGAGTGCCGGTCCATGCACGACCAGCACGATGTCGACCTTGCCGCCGGTGCCCTCATAATGGTTCTTGATATTGCCCAAAACGAACCCGACCTTGTCGAGGTCGCTGAGGTGATAGGCGACCTTCTGCCTTTCCTCTTCCACGGCCGCCGCCTTGACCTGGCACAGCCCGAAAAGGCCAGCGGCTCCGGCAAGTCCCATGCGGAAAATATCGCGGCGTCGCATCATGTCGTTCTCCAGTGTGCAGTCCTCGCAAATTGCGTGGCCTCGGCCTGGATCCTAGCATAAATTGAAGTCACGTCCTGTCGGGCGAGGAGGGGCACATGACATCGAAGACCATTGTGGGCGCCGGACTTGCTGTCGCCTTGCTTGCCGCCGTTGCCAGCACCGCCCTTGCCGACGATACGCCTAAGCTCACCGAACTCAGCCCGGACGGCAAGGATGCCTGTTTCGGGCGTGTCTACGATGCCGCGCATCTCAAGGCGCATCCGAACCAGAAGGTGGGACGGATTTTCTTCTACTATGGCAGCGATCCGGTCAGCCACCCGAACGAGGAGCCGAGCAGCGCTCCGTCCGGCTACAACGGTTTCATGGCGACGACGGTGCGCAGCGCCAAAAAGCCCGAATGGGTCGGCGGTTGGTGCGGCAAGGATGGTTCGCAATCGGGCCAGATCCATTGCGGCATGGAATGCGACCGCACCATGGCCTTACTGAACGTCGATGAAAAAGGCCGGCTGATCGTCTCCGGCGTGCATCGAAACCTTTATCTCGATGCCGGCGCCGAGGATGAGCTGGGCGAAAAGGAGTTTAGCAAGCAGGCACTCGGCACGGAAGACGACGGCTTTCGGCTCGACCGCTTGCCGGCGCAGACCTGCAAGGCCGAATTCGCGCGCATCGATCCGGTCGATCCGGCGCTGGGAGCACCGCTGCGTGAGCGGCTGAAACCGGACCAGCCGTTCTGCTACGGGCGCGACTACGATGCCGCGCATCTCGGCTCGCATCCCGATCAGCTTACCCACACCATCCGGGTTTTCCGGGGCCCGGTCGAGCTGGCCTCCTTCGCCAAGGACGGCGATCCCATAAACTGGCCGAGCGGTGCCGAGATTGCCGTCTCCGTCACGACGCGCCACAACGCCGCCGAGGCCACCCAGAGCTACAGTTGTGCAGGCGAAGCGGATCAGTGGCGCTGTGTGGCGAGCGCGAGGACGAGCGACTTTTCCTGCGACATCGCAGCCAGGGAGATTTATCTGCGTCGCGGCGCCAACGGCACGATGATGCTGGCCAACCCCAACAGCAGCCTGCCGATCGTCGACCTGTGCTCGAAGGCGGCCGAAGGCGAGACCGCATCCGACGACAAGGTCTACCGGCTGGAGCCGATGCCGCAGGTTGCCTGCGCGCCCTGAGAAGCTTTGAGGGCCCGCCCATGGAATCGCCTCACGCGAACGGCACGGCCGTCGTGCCCTTGGGCAGCTTTGCCTCGTCGTCGGGCTCGACGTGGATGGTGACGCGAACCGAGGGGATCTCGGCTTTCAGCGCATCCTCGATGCGGTCGCAGATGACGTGGCTGGCGCCCACCGACATGTCGGCATCGACGACCAGATGAAACTCGATGAAGGTGGCGCGGCCGGCAATGCGCGTTTTCAGATCGTGGACCTCCAGTGCTCCCTTGCAATTGGCCGAGATGATGTCGCGGATTTGCATGTGCTCCTGCGTGTCGACGGCGCGGTCCATCAGTCCGTTCATCGACGAGCCGATGACGTGCCAGCCCTGCCACAGGATGTTCAGCGCAACGATGACGGCAAGAGCTGGATCGAGGACTTGCCAGCCGGTCAGCACGGCGCCGACCAGACCAATGAACACGCCGACCGAGGTCGCCACGTCGGTCATGATGTGTCTGCCGTCGGCGACCAGTGCCGGCGACTTCTCGGCACGGCCGGCACGGATCAGCGTCAAGGCCCAGAAGGCGTTGATCGCTGTCGCTACGCCGTTGATGGCGAGGCCGGTCCAGGGCTGTTCGAGCGGGGCGGGATGTCGCAGGGACCACCACACTTCGTTGAGGATCAGAAGGGCTGCCAGCACGATCAGCACGCCCTCCAGAACAGCCGAGAAATATTCGGCCTTGTGATGGCCGAAGGGATGATCCTGGTCGGCCGGCTTGTAGCTGACCTGGATCGCCCAGTAGGCGGCGGCCGAGGCAATGACGTTGACGATCGATTCCAGCGCGTCCGAATAGAGCGCCACGGAACCGGTGACGTACCAGGCCGCCAGCTTGAGGCCGAGCACGACGAAAGCGACGATGATCGACCAGAAGGCGAGGCTGGCGACCTTGCGCTTACCGGCGGTTTTCGGATCGATGGCGGTCATTGATTGGTTCCAGCCGCGGAAGCCGGAGCTAAGCCGCCTTTTCCCTAGCCTTGCGCGGCAGATGCGCAACGATGTTCTCGATGATTCGCATGCCGGCATTGTGGCCGAGCGTCATAATCGATTCCGGGTGGAACTGCACCGCAGCGATCGGCTCCTTGCTGTGCTCGAAGGCCATGATGACGCCTTCTTCCGTCTCGGCCGTGACGACGAAGCCATCGGGCAGCCGCACCGGATCGGCGAAGATCGAGTGATAGCGGCCGACCGTCACCTCCTTGGGCAGGCCGGAAAAAATGATACCTGGCTTCGACACGCGGATGCGCGACGGTTTGCCATGCATTGGCACGTGCAACTGCCGCAGCTCTCCGCCATAGGCCTCGGCCAGCGCCTGCAGGCCGAGGCAGACGCCGAAGATCGGCAGGTCGCGCGCGCGGGCCCGTTTGATGGTGGCGGCGCAGTCGAAGTCCTTCGGCGTGCCGGGGCCGGGCGACAGCACGACCAGGTTTGGCTTCAGTCGGTCGAAGACCTCGTCCGGCACAGGTGTGCGCACGGTCGAGACATTGGCGCCGGTCTGGCGGAAATAGTTGGCCAGCGTGTGGACGAAGGAGTCCTCGTGGTCGACCAGCAGGATGTTGACGCCGTCGCCGACGCGCGCGGTAGCGCGTTCGGTGTCGGCGGCATTGCCTGACTTGGCGTCGCGGATGGCGGAGATCATGGCGGATGCCTTCAGTTCGGTTTCGGCTTCTTCTTCCTCGGGAATGCTGTCGAAGAGCAGCGTGGCGCCGGCGCGTACCTCGGCGATGCCGTCCTTGATGCGGATGGTGCGAAGCGTCATGCCGGTGTTCATGTCACCGTTGAAATTGACCATGCCGATCGCCCCGCCATACCAGGCGCGCGGGCTCTTCTCGTTCTGCTCGATGAAGCGCATAGCCCATAATTTCGGCGCGCCGGTGACGGTGACCGCCCAGGCATGCGACAAGAACGCGTCGAAGGCGTCCATGCCTTCGCGCAGCCGCCCCTCGATGTGGTCGACGGTGTGGATCAGCCGAGAATACATCTCGATCTGGCGGCGGCCGATGACGCGCACGGAACCTGGGTCGCAGACCCTCGACTTATCGTTGCGGTCGACGTCCGAGCACATGGTCAGCTCGGATTCGTCCTTCTTCGAATTGAGCAGCTTCAGGATCTGCTCCGAGTCGGAAATGGCGTCGTCGCCTCGCTTGATCGTGCCGGAGATCGGGCAGGTCTCGACGCGGCGGCCGTTGACGCGCACGAACATTTCGGGTGAGGCGCCGATCAGATATTCGCCCTCGCCGAGATTGATGAAGAAGGAATAGGGGGAGGGATTGATGGTCTTCAGCTTGCGCGAAATGTCGGAGGGCGGCGTCTCGCAGCGCTCGTAGAACATCTGGCCGGGCACCACCTCGAACAGGTCGCCGCGCTTGAACGATTCCATCGCCTTGCGCACCAGATTGGCATATTCGCCCGGCTCATGGTCGCCGCGTGGCGGGATGCGGTCGGCGGTCTTGAACGGCTCGACGATTTCGTCGCGTGGCAATCCTTCCGTTGAAAACCCGTCGCCGGAATAGTCGTAGCGGTCGGTCCAGGCCTTGGTCGAATAGTGGTCGACGACTAGGATCTCGTCGGGCAGGAACAGCACAAGGTCGCGCTGGCTTTGCTGGCGCTCGAGCTTGTAGTCGACTGGATCGAACTGGAAGGCGAGATCATAGCCGAAGGCGCCGTAGAGGCCGAGATTGGCGTCTTCCTCCGTTTTGAACAAAGCGGTGATGGCGCGCAGCACGGTGAAGACGGAGGGAACGCGGCTGCGTTCCTCTTCGGTGAAAACACGGCCGGGCTTGGCCACGTCGAGGCGGATCAGTCTCTTCGACGTCTCGGCGACCGTCACGTCGTCAAGCCCGCCAAGCGTCTTGGCGATCACCGGCAGAAGCACCTCGCCACGGCTGTTCAGCGCCTCGATGCGCATGGCCCGGCCGCGCGCCGAGATCACCAGCGGCGGATCGATGATGGCGGTGTCCCAGCGCGTGTAGCGGCCAGGATATTCGTAATTCGAGGAAAACACGGCGCCGCGGCGCGCATTCAGCCCGTCGATATAGCCGTCGATCGCCCCTTCATAGGGCCGGTCATGGCGCTCGCGGGTAATCGTCACGCCACCCGCCGTGACGAAGCGCTCCGCCCCGTTGTCCAGAATTTTCGTCGTCATTGCCGTCTCCATCAGCGTCTTGGCTATTTCAGCGTCTTGGGGCAACGGACCCGGGGCATGGCTAGAAAAAACAAATGGCCGCCCGGACATTCCGTTGCGGCCACCTTCTATTTTCACGCGCACGCGTTCGAACAGGCCGCTGTCAGCGAGCCCACCACCAAACGGTCTTGATCGAGCGCATGTTCATGGCGATTCCAATAGCGGCGATTGAACGGCCACGCAACTGGATTCAACGAAGCGTTTGGCGAAGGGCATAGGCCCTCAGTTCTCCAGCGTTCCCGACCTTGCATCGGCGCTCTTCCTGTCGCCGACCAGCTTCAGCAGATCTTCGCCGGCGCGGATGATGCGCCGGGAACGCCGTGTCAGGATGATGCCCGCTTGCGGCGCAAGCACCTGCGTGCGGCCGTCGGCTTCACCCGGCGCATGGACGATGGTGGCGAGCAGTGCGCCCTTGGCCACACGGTCTCCGGGCTTCACGTTGTAGAGGACCGCGCCCGCCCGGGGCGCCGGCATCATGTCGATGTTTTCGAGCGGTGCGACGACACCGGTGAAGCCGCCGGGCGCGGGCAGGGCTTGGTCCAGGATCACGCCGCGCGCCACCAGCAGCCGATAGAGCCCTTCGGCATCGGAGCCGGCCAGCGCGCCGTCGACATCGAGTATGCCGCGATACTCGACCGTGGTGGCGACGCGACGGTCGAAGCGCGCCACATCGGCAGGGACGTTCAGATACGGCGTGATCGAGGCGCCTTCGAAGGTGCCGTCGGTATCTTCATCCCACAGGATCACCGCTTCGACACCCATGGCCATCGCACAATCCGCCATGGCCGGCCACAGGCTGGTGTGGACGTAGAGATAGGCAAGCCCCTCGTCGTCGCAGTGCAGGTCGAGGACGATGTCGTGGCCGATGGAGAGCTGCATCAGCCGGCTCTTCAGCCGCTGGTCGACCGTGCCATGCGCCGGCAAGAGCGTGACGTCGGGCGCGGCGAGCAACGGAAAGCCCCGGTTGAAATTGGTTCGCGTCCCCAGATGGAAGCGGCCCTGGTGCTCGCCGTAGAGATACTGGGCGCGGCCGATGGGATTGGCTTGGGGCACGATGGTGATATTGCCCTTGATGCGGCCTTCGGCTTCGGCCTTTTCAAGCACCGGCATCAGCGCGTCGATGGCGACGACGCCCGGCAGTTCGCCGGCATGCAGAGCTGCCTGCACATAGGCCGACGGCGCTGCCTTGTCGCTGCCGTCAAAGCGGAACCCTTCGAAGCGGAACACTGGGAATTCGTAGGAAACGCCCTCGCTGTCGCCGGCAATGCGCTCGATCGATTTCTGCATGATACTCCTCCAGGAAAACACATGCCCTTTCGCCGATCCGCTGTCGATTGGTCCAGTCTGCTGCGCTATGGGCGCAACTATTGCGCGGGGTGCGTCACCAGCAACTGGCGGTCCAACGTCTGCGACATCACTGCCACGGCGACCGCCAGCAGGGCGAGCGCCGCGCCAACCAGCGGCAGATTGGCATAGGACACGCCCAACGAAAGTGCCACGCCGCCTACCCAGGCGCCAGCGGCATTGCCGATGTTGAAGGCGCCCTGGTTCAGCGTCGCGGCGAGGTTCGGCGCTTCGGAGGCCGCTTCGACGACGCGGATCTGTAAAGGCGGCACGATGACGAAGACGAGCAGACCCCACAGGAAAACGATGAAGATGGCCACGGCTGCGATGGCGCCGAATTCGGCAAAGCCGACGAGCAGCAACGCCAGCATCAAAAGCGTACCGATCACCGTCGGCATCAATTTCCAGTCGGCCAGCCTGCCGCCGATGATGTTGCCGATGGTCATGCCGCCGCCGAACAGCAGCAGCACCCAGGTCACGGTCGCGGTCGACAGGCCGGATACGTCGGTAAGATAGGGCTTTATGTAGGTGAAGACGGCAAACAGGCTGGCCGACGCCAGCGCCGAGATCAGCATGGCCAGCCAGACCTGCAGCTTGCCGAGCACGCGCACTTCGCCGAGCAGGCCAACGCCGCTCGGTTGGGCGATGCCGGCAGGCACCAGCCAGGCGATGGCTGCGACCGAGACGAGGCCGATCCCGACCACGGCCACGAAAGTGGCGCGCCAGCCATAGGCTTCGCCGAGTGCCGTGCCGCCGGGAACGCCGAGGATATTGGACAGCGTCAGGCCGGCGAACATCAGTGCGACGGCGCTGGCCCGCTTTTTGCGCGGCACCAGGCTGGCGGCGACGACCGAGCCGATGCCGAAGAAGGCGCCGTGACCGAAAGCAGTGAAGATGCGCGCCGCCATCAGCATCCAATAATCGGGTGCGATCGCGCACAACAGATTGCCGACGACGAATAGCATCGCCAGGCCGACCAGCACCGGCTTTCGCGGCATGTGTGCGGTGGCCACCGCGATCACCGGCGCGCCGAAGACGACGCCGAGCGCATAGCCGGTGACCAGTAGGCCGGCCGAGGGGATCGAAACGCCGAGGTCGGCGGCGACCTCGCGCAGCAGCCCCATGATGACGAATTCGGTGGTGCCGATGCAGAAGGACGCAATGGCGAGCGCTAGGATGGGCAGGGGCATGTGCGTCCAGAATGAATCGGTTCAATGGAGACTGTCCGGAGATGCACCTGGCGCACAAGCGCGATTGCTGCAATGCAGCATTGCAGAAAACGGACAGCAGATCGAGGTTGCATTGCGCCTTGCCTGGATGCAGAGCGGGGGCCGAAGCCTATGCCAGCGGCTTCAATTCCTGGGCAATGGTGGGCAGGAGTTCCGAGACATTGGGGTGGATGTGCATGGCGCGCGCCAGCGTCGAGACTGGCGCCTTGGCGTACATCAGGTCGAGCACGCAGTGGATCGCCTCGTCGCCGCCGGGGCCGAGCACCGAACAGCCGAGGATCTCCCTGGTGTCTGCGTCGACCAGGATCTTCATGAAACCTTGCGTCTCGCCTTTCTCGATGGCGCGGCCGACACGGGTCATCGGCCGCTGGCCGACCAGCGCGCGACGGCCGGATTTTCTTACCGCCGTCTCGGTCATGCCGCAGCGGCCGAGCGGCGGGTCGGTATAGAGCGCATAGGCCTCGATGCGGTCGCTCACCTTGCGCGGATCGTTGTCGAGCAGATTGGCGGCGACGATCTCGTAATCATTGTAGGAGGTGTGGGTGAAGGCGCCCTTGCCGTTGCAGTCGCCCATCGCCCAGATGCCGGGCACGCTGGTGCGCAGATGATCGTCGACGACAATGAAGCCGCGTTTGTCGACCTCGATGCCGGCCTTGTCGAGGCCGAGATCGTCGGTGTTGGGCGTCCGGCCGACTGCCAGCAGCACATGCGAGCCGATCGCTCGCGCCTTACCGGCGGAGAAGGACACGGCAATTTCGTTGCCTTGCCTGGCGAAGCTTATGTCGTCGGCGCCAAGATGGACGGTGATGTCTTCGTTTTCGAGGATGGACAGGATGGCGGCCGAGACATCCTCGTCCTCGCGGCCGATCAGCCGCGGGCTCTTTTCGATCACCGTCACCTGCGAACCGAAACGGCGGAACATCTGCGCGAACTCTAGCGAGATGTAACTGCCGCCGACGACGACCAGATGGCGCGGCAGCACGTCGAGATCCATCATCGACGAGTTGGTCAGGTACGAAATGTCGTTGATGCCGGGCAGGTCGGGCACCGAGGCGCGGCCGCCGGTGTTGATGAATATCTTTTCGCCGCTCAGCAGGTCGTCGCCGACGCGCACCGTGTTGGCGGTTTCGAAGCGCGCATGGCCGCGGTAGAGTGTGCATTTGTCCATGCCGGCAATCCAGCTTTCGAGGTTGCCGCGGGCGTCGTTCGACACCTTGTCCTTGCGCGCCTTGATCGCCTTGTAGTCGACGCCGACCGGGCCGGAGAGCGTCACGCCGTAGTCGGCGGCGCGGCGGGCCAGATGCGCGGCATAGGCGCTGGCTACCATGGCCTTGGTAGGCATGCAGCCGGTGTTGACGCAGGTGCCGCCGACCAGCTTTCGCTCGATCAGCGCCACGCTCGTGCCGGCCGCCGTCAGCCGGCCGGCGAGCGGCGGGCCGGCCTGTCCGGCGCCGATGATGATGGCGTCGAAGGTCTTTGCCGTCATGCCACGGCCGCCACGATCAGGACGCCACCGATGATCGCCACCGCGTCCTCGATAAGGGCGGCTGGCAGGTCCTTGCCGAAAGGGATGGCCAGGCGTTTGCGCAGCTCGGCGCCGCCTAGCGTGCCGATCACAGCGCCGATGGCGCCGGCGATC
The DNA here is from genome assembly GCF_040318085.1 of Mesorhizobium sp. M1322. Classification (NCBI taxonomy): domain Bacteria; kingdom Pseudomonadati; phylum Pseudomonadota; class Alphaproteobacteria; order Hyphomicrobiales; family Phyllobacteriaceae; genus Mesorhizobium; species Mesorhizobium sp. M1322. Next base: position 2,532 of record NZ_JAMYLP010000065.1, on the reverse strand, counting down.
AGGCCGCCGATGGTGGCGCCGCCGGTCGCGCCGATCACCGCGCCGGTAAAGGCGCCCATGACGATGCGTGCGCCGAACTGCTGCGGCACCCTGCGGCTCGGCGTCGACGGCAACTGGTCGGTGACCAGCTCGACGATGGCTAGGATGGTGAAGATGCCGACGGTGATCCAATGGCCCATGAAACCAGCCCAGGTTCCGGCGACCGGCAGCCAGTCGAGATAAGCGCCCCAGGCGACGGCGGCGGGCGCAGTCATGGCGCGAAGGCCGGCAACGACGCCGATCAGAAGTGCAAGGATGTACAGCATGATTGATCCCCCTCGATCGCCGAGCCAGGACAGTCCGGCAAGAGCAGGCTAGCACAGGCTTGGCATTTGACCAGAGACGACGTCCACGCTGGCGCTTTCCGGTTTGCGTTGACTGTGCTTTGGAACGATTTTCGAGACAAGGAGGCGCAGCCATGGCTGGAAGTGAACGCACAAGAATGGCGGCGGGCGGGTGGTACACGTGCCTCGATGACGAATTGGAGGCGTTGCGTGTCATCGCGCGCGATGCGGTTTTCGAACATAACAATCTGCCGCCCCGGCAACGTGGCAATATCGGACCGGCGCTGAAATCGCTGCTCGGCGGCGTGGGCGAGGGCGCCCGGATCGAAGCGCCGTTCCACTGCGCCTACGGCTTCAACATTGTTCTCGGCGACGGCGTCTTCCTCAATGCCGGATGTACCATTCTCGATACGGCGCCAGTTCGCATCGGCAATGGAACGCTGCTCGGCCCCAATGTGCAGATCTATTGCGCCGAGCACCACAAGGAGGCTGCGGGTCGACAGGCAGGTCTGGAGATCGCGAAGCCTGTCGAGATCGGCGACAATGCCTGGATCGGCGGCAGCGCGATCATCCTCGGCGGCGTCAGCATCGGCGCCGGCGCCATTGTCGGAGCGGGTGCTGTGGTGACCCATGATGTGCCGCCAAACACCACGGTTGTCGGCAACCCGGCGCAGCCGGTCAGGCGCGGCTGAGCATCCTTTGTCACAGGTGGATGGGGCATGAGCGATTGTTTAGAGCGAGATAAGCGCGATCATTTGGCAGGAGGTGGATGCAATCGCGTATCGAGCGCAAAGGCCTCCTGGGTTTTCATTTCATAGGCGCCCTTCGCCACGCTCGCGTCGAAGATCAGATTCCAGCTATTTTGGGACACCGCACTCGGAATCACCACGAAGCGATGTCGTTTGAGAAGATCATCACCGAAGGCCTGTTGCCCAGAGCTCGGGATGCCCGGACGCAGCCAGTTAGCGTTCGGAACGGCGTCGGGGTCGACGATATGCACATCCGTGACATCGCTGATTATCGCCGCCGTCATCACATGCGCGATTGTGTCGAGCGCCCTGAAGCCCTTGTGGACTGCAACTTCGAGAATCGCAGTCGAAGGATCGATTGAGCAGTAGACTGCGCGCACGCCCCTGCTGTTCCATCGTCCGCCGACTCTGTATGCGCCCTCGCCACTGTCCCATGTCGGCGCGAACGCAGCCTGATCGAGACGCCAGCCAATGAGGTCGGAGCCGCCAAGTGCGGCCGGCAGGGGCGTCATGCATAAACGCCATATTCAAGCCGCTCGAGATAGTCTTCCACAAGCTCGACGCCCGCCGGGGTTGCCAGAAGATCGATGGGACGACGCTGGTCGAGCCCGATCGCCGGGCGCTCCAGCCATTGCTCCGCTTCCGCCTGTGAACCGAACACGTCGGTCGCTTTCGACAGGATCTCCGCAAATTTCCAAGTTCGTCCGCTCTGATCCTGGCTGAGAGGCTTGGAAGGGGCATCCTTCCGACGCTGGTAGGTGCGCAAACTCATGCCGACGGCCTTCTCGAGCGAATCCGTCTTCTGAATGAAGACGAGCTGCCCAATGAGATGGTCCAGCGCCGAACCCGGCAGGCCATGCACAAGCAGCTCATGGGCGTCCAACGCACTCCGGAGGCGCCGCGATAGGATGCGGGTGCCGCCGAGCAATCTGGCCACCTTCTGCAGTTCATTGTTTTTTGCTGCTGGTGCAGCCTTCTCCAATGCCATCGCCATGGCCCGTCTCCTCGCGTCATCTGTCGCTTTAGTATATGACAGATGACGCTAAGCCTTTCAAGGACGGTAGGATCGAGCGCAGGCAACCGCTTCAGAGAAAAGATAGCCTACGACTCAGGCTTGATGGGCAATTCGACGTCGGCGCCGCCCCTCATCTGCCTGCCGGCATCTTCTCCCCGTATAGTGACGGGGAGAAGGGACTGGCCGCACCTCCGCACCCTTTCTGCAACGTTGGTGATTGCCGAAATCTTTTGCGAAGGCGTCTTTCTCCTCGTCACTATACCTATCGCATTCACACATCTCGGTTGCGCTTTGCAGCGAAGCTCGATTCTATTTCCGCCGGAACGACGAAGGAGCTTTGAATGACCGGCATCGAGTACGGGCTGGGGCGATTTGGCGATCGCCGCCTGGAAAAAGGGGGGCCTGCTTGCATGCCGCGCTGGTCGCGCGGCCCGGATCGTGTATC